>JAURHL010000257.1 GCA_030833305.1 Acidimicrobiales bacterium
AGATCCACAAGGACGCCAAGGGATCCGCGGCGTTCCAGACCAACCGCAACCTCACCTTGTCCCACGGTGCGTGGGCCGAGAGCGTGCCGAATCTCGACATCGAGACGAACGACGTGAAGTGCAGTCACGCCTCCACGGTCGGACCCATCGACGAGGACCAGTTGTTCTATTTGGAGAGTCGCGGCGTCACCCCCGACGTGGCGCAACGTCTGGTGGTGCTCGGATTCTTCGACGAGGTCTTGGCGCAGTTGCCCGTGGGTGACCTGGCCGCACCGTTGCGTCGTCAGGTGGCGGCGAAGTTGTCCATCGGGGGTGCATCATGACCGTGGTCGCGCGATTCGACGATCTCGCTCCGGGCACCGCCACGAAGGTCGACGTGAACGGAACCGCCGTGGCATTGGTGCGCATCGGCGACGACGTGTACGCCATCGGCGACTTGTGCAGCCACGCCAACGTCTCGCTGAGCGACGGTGAGGTGTGGTGCGACGAGAAGCAACTGGAATGCCCGCGTCACAGCAGCGCCTTCAGTCTCGAGACCGGTGTCCCGGCCACGTTGCCGGCCACACAGCCCGTGCCGGTGTTCGACGTGACCGTGGTGAACGGCGACGTGGTCGTGGAGGTGCGCTCGTGAGCACTCTTCAGATCGTCGACCTTCACGCCTCGGTGGGAGACAAGCAGATTCTCCACGGCGTGAACCTCACCATCTCGTCGGGCGAGGTGCACGCGGTGATGGGTCCGAACGGCGCGGGCAAGTCGACGCTCTCGGCGGCGATCATGGGCAAACCCGGTTATGTCATCACTGGTGGGTCGGTCACTCTCGATGGAGTCGACATGCTCGCTCTTCCCACGTGGGAACGCGCGGTTGCAGGACTCCATCTCGTGATGCAGTACCCGACCGAGGTGCCCGGTGTTCTGCTGAACGACGTGCTGTCGGAGGCGTTGAAGGGTCGCGGACGCGACGGCGACGTGGGTCGTCTGGACACGCTGTTGCGTACCGAGGCCGCGCGCATCCACTTCGAGGAGAAGTTCCTCGATCGTCCGTTGAACGTGGACCTGTCGGGCGGAGAGAAGAAGCGCAACGAGACGTTGCAGCTGTCGATCCTGAAGCCGGCGATCGCCATTCTGGACGAACTCGATTCGGGTCTCGACGTGGATGCGTTGCGCGACTGCGCCCGCCGCGTGATGGACGCGACCCGCGAGGACGGGCTGGGCGCCTTGGTGATCACGCACTACAGCCGCTTGCTCGAGGAGCTGAAGCCCAGTCGTGTGCACATCCTGGTGAAGGGTCGCATCGTGGAGACCGGCGGTCCCGAACTGGCCGACGTGCTCGAGCGTGACGGCTACGAAGCCTTCAAGAACACCTGACGGGGAACGTCAGGCGACGAAGGGGGAGCGGGTCCAGAGCTCGCCGGTGTCGTTGGTGCCGCTGAGCTTCTTCGGTGCGGTGAGCGACACCACGTCGATGGTGCCGAGGCCGCGCAGTTCGACCGGGGCGTGGTTGTTCTCCACCACTCCGTCGGGTAGGTGCTTGATGTCGGCGCGAGCCATGAGCACCTCGTTGTGATCGGCGACGTCGCACAGACGCGAGGCCTGATTCACCGACGTCCCGATGTAGTCCTCGCCCTGGAACATCAGTACTCCGCCGGTGGCCAGACCCACGCGCACGGTGAGGGGCTGGCACACTTCCTCGCAACTTTTCTGCAGGTCGAGCGCGAAGCGAATGGCCTTGTCCTGTTCGACGGACACGATCATGCATCCGTCCCCGAGCCACTTGTCCACGCGAATGCCCCAGGTGGCCGCCACGTCGCGCACCTCGGCGCGAAAGCGCGTCAGAATGTTTCCCGCCGCCACGTCGCCGTGGGCCGCGGTGTACATGGTGAATCCGGACAGGTCCACGAAGACGAAGGTGCGCTCGACTTTCATGTCGGGGGTCAGGCTACCCCCTCGGCCGGACGACGGTCGGTCGCAATTTCGGGACTAGCGTGCGGTCATGGCCGGTCGATTCACCTATTCGCGGTGGGACGGAACCCAGACCGGGTTCGACATGGAGACCAGCGATCTCTTCGACGAACTGGCCGACGATCTGCTGAACAACGGCGACCTGCGCGGCGCGTTGCGGCGGTTCATGGAGCGCGGCGCTCGGGACGCCAACGGCGAGAAGTTGCAGGGTCTGCGCGAGATGCGCCAGAAGCTGAAGCAGGCCCGACAAGACCTGCTGGACAGCGGCGACCCCAACGGTGTCTTCCAGGAGATCGCCGACGCGCTCGACGACATCCTCGACGAGGAACGACACGCCGTGGATCAATCGGTGCGCGACGCCGAGAAGAGCGGCGACGAGCGTCGCATGGAGAACGCCCGCAACGCCGCCATGGAGCGCAACTTCCGGCTGGACATGATGCCGGACGACCTGGCCGGCAAGGTGCGCGAACT
>JAURHL010000258.1 GCA_030833305.1 Acidimicrobiales bacterium
CCGTGTGCGCGAACGGCTCCGTCACGAGCGTGTACCAGAAGCGCCTGCTGCCGAACTACGACGTCTTCGACGAGGAACGCACCTTCGAACCGGGTCGCGGCGAACACCGATTGATCGAGGTCGGTGGGGTGAAGGTCGGCATCTCCATCTGCGAGGACATCTGGCATCCCGACGGACCGGTGTCCGAGCAGGCCGCGCTCGGTGCGCGGGTGAACATCAACATCAACGGCTCACCGTTCCACGTCGGCAAGTTGGCCGAGCGCCAGCGCATGCTGGCGCAACGAGCCCGCGACAATTCGTGCGCGATCGTCTACGTCAATCAGGTCGGCGGTCAGGACGAACTCATCTTCGACGGTGCCTCGATGGTGTTCGATTCGCGGGGCAACCTGCTGGCTCGGTCCCCCCAGTTCGTCTCCGACCTGATGGTGGTCGATGTCGAGCTCGACTCCCCGAAGCCGTCGATCGTCGCGCCCATCATGGATCGCGCCGAGGAGTTGTACGAGGCTCTCGTGTCGGGTACGCGGGATTACGTGCGCAAGAACAAGTTCACCGACGTGGTGATCGGGTTGTCCGGTGGCATCGACTCGTCGCTGGTGGCCGCGGTGGCCGTCGATGCGCTGGGAGCCGACCACGTGCACGGCGTGTCGATGCCATCGCGGTACTCGTCCGAGGGTTCGAAGACGGACGCCCACGAGTTGGCCGCGGCTCTGGGTATCGACATCCGTACGATTTCGATCGAGCCGGTGTTCCAGTCGTATCTCGACGTCCTCGGACCCAGTTTCGAGGGTCGTGACCCCGACCTGACCGAGGAGAACCTGCAGAGTCGGTGCCGCGGCCAGATCCTGATGGCTCTGTCGAACAAATTCGGATGGATGGTGCTGACCACCGGCAACAAGAGCGAGATGGCGGTGGGGTACTTCACGATCTACGGCGACTCGGTCGGTGGTTACGCGGTGATCAAGGACGTGTTGAAGCTGGACGTGTTCGCGATCAGCCGTCACGTGAACGAGAGAGCCGGCCGGGTGATCATTCCCGATTCGGTGTTGACCAAACCGCCGTCGGCCGAACTTCGACCCGATCAGCGCGACGATCAGAGCCTGCCGCCGTACGAGGTACTCGACCCGATCCTGTCGCTCTACGTCGAACAGGACCGCACGGCGTCGGAGATCATCGAGTTGGGGCATCCCGAGGACGTCGTTCGTCGTATCGCCCGTTTGGTGGATCTGAACGAATACAAGCGACGCCAATGTCCGCCCGGGGTGCGCGTCAGCGAGAAGGCCTTCGGCAAGGATCGGCGTCTGCCGATCACGAACGGCTATCGCGGTTGAAGATCACCAAGCAAAGAATCATGCCGAGCGCCATGGAGGCGCCCACCAGCGCGGGAATCTCGATGCCGAATCGGTCGTAGGTCGCGGTGGCGACCACCGACATGCTGGCGCGGCCCAGCATCCCGCCGGCCAGCACGATGCCCAGCCCGCGTCCGGGTGCATCGGGGATGAGGTTGGCCGCCAGCGGTAACAAGCTGACGATGGCGAATTCGAAACCGAGCAGGAAAAGCCCGAGCAACACGAGCCCCGGGACTTGCTGGGTGTGCAACACGGCCAGCAACACCCCGGCGGGGATGATCAGCATGGCGCCCGCGATGGCGCTGCGCTCCTTGCCCCAGGCATCGGTGCGGCGCGCGCTGGTGACGGACGCCAACAACTCGAAGGCGCCCAAGCCGAAGGCCACCGCCGCGATACCGGCCTCGGTGTATCCGAACTCGTCGTCGAGCCACGAACCGAACGTGACGAACATGGCCTGACTGGAGGCCATGAGAAAGAACATGGCGGCGAAAACGAGGTAACCGCGTCGGGGCATCGGTGCGGCCACCACGTTGCGGTCACGCACCGAACCCGCGACATCGTGGGGGTCGAGACGCGCGCCGATGACGAGGGCCATGAGTCCCACCGCGCCCGCACCGACGGCGTAGCCCCATCGCCACGACGTTTGTGATGCCACCAAACCCATCACGGTGACGCCCACCAGCAATCCGAGGGCCCATGACGTTTCGGTGATGCCGATGACTCGACCGCGTCGTTCATAGTCGACGTGGTCGTTCACCCAGGCGCTCAGGCCGATGTCGAAGAAGAACTTGGCCACGCTGATCATGAGGATGCCGACGATGAAGATCCACACGTTCGGACTGGATGCCGCCACGACGGCGGCGGCCGAGATGCCGAGCAGACCACCGGTCATGGCGGTGCGACGGTGCATGCGATCGACGAACGAACCGAGGAGGGGCGAGGCGCCCATGGCCAATTCGGTGATCATCAGCGCCAGACCGAGCCGCGACAGGCTGATTCCGAAGTCGTCGCTGATGCTGGCGAGGAAAGGCGGCGCGAAGCGAAAGCAGGCGTTCGCCGTCAGGC
>JAURHL010000259.1 GCA_030833305.1 Acidimicrobiales bacterium
ACTCAAACGTTGGGCCGGTCATCCCCTCTTCATCTACGCCGCGTTGAAGACGTGGATGTTCGGCTACGACCGTTCGCGCCCGCACTTCAGTGTCACCGCCGACGGCGCCATCGGTGGGCCCGGTGGGATCGACATCGATTCGACGGGCGAGAACCCCGTGCGCTTCGATCCCTCGCGTCGTGTCGACGACGGCTATTTCACCGTGGTGCTGAACACCAACCCGTACACGTTCCTCGGCAATCGTCCGCTCGACCTCTCCCCCGAAGCCGGTCTCGACAAACCACTCGTCGCGGTGACGTTCCGCACGATGTCGGCAACGGCCATCATCCGCACGCTCGCCGGTGCCCTACGAGGCGGAGGCGTTCAAGCCAACGAACACGTGGCTCGCTTCGACGACGTGCACGAGTTGATCGTCGAGCATCACACCCCGTTCCCGTATCAGGTCGACGGGGATTACCTGGGCGAGACCGGTCGCCTGCACTTTCGGCACGTGCCCGAGGCGGTGAAGTTACTCTTCCCCGCCTGAGCCCCGTGCCACCACCGCGAGGGCCACGTCGGGGACGTTCGTGCAGATGCCGTCGATTCCCCAGTCGATCAATTCTTGCATCCGTGCCGGGTCGTCGCAGGTCCAGGTGTTCACCTTCAAACCCGCGGCGTGGAAGTCGCGGATCAGCTCGGCGGAGACGTGTCCGAACCATGGATGAATCGCCGCATGGCCCGCGGAGCGCAATGACTCGATACACGACGCGCGATCCTCGTCGCGAACTCCCACGGTCAACCATGCGGTGGCGATGGTCGGGCGCAAGGCACGACAGCGATCGATGGTTTCTCGCCGGAACGAGGAGATCAACCAACGTCCGTCACCCTCGGAACGATCAGCGAGACAGGCGATCGTGTCGTCGGCGATGGACTCGGACTGGTCGAAGTCGGGTTCGCTCGGGTCGTTCTTGATCTCGACGTTCACCCACATGGGGGCACAGGCGTCGAGGGCCTCGTCGAGGGTGCACACGTGCTCGGGAAGTTCGTCGAATCGAAGCGTGGCCAACACTCTCGCGTCGTCCAGCGTCGGGTTGTGATGCACCACGAGCACACCGTCCGCGGTACGACGCACGTCCAATTCGGCCGACTGCGCGCCCATTCGAACCGCGCGCCGGAAGGCCGCGACGGTGTTCTCCATCTCGGCCCGCGACGCACCGCGGTGCGCGATCACCTGAGTTCCCGTTGTCATCGCCCTCCCGACCTGATCGCAATGCGAGACGCCTGTCGGAGCAGCCGCGCATTGTCACGTCAGTCTCGTCGTGTCAATGGATTGTGACCCAATCCTCGCCGATTTCTCGGTCGGATGAGATTGTCCGGAAACAAAAAATCCGGCTCGCCCTCTTGCGAGTTCACCGTCCGTTTGCCAACCTTCTCAGGTCCGGTCGAATCCCCCCTCGGACGTTCGAAACCCCACCCAAACCGATCTGGAGATCAACGTGTCGATTCTCGCCTCTGCCCTCGCCCTCGGTTCCGCCGATTACTCCTGGCGCAACGAAGCCATCTGCCGCGACACCGATCCGGAGTTGTTCTTTCCGGTGGGCACGACGGGGCAGGCATTGCTGCAGATCGATCGGGCCAAGCAGGTGTGTAACGAGTGCAACGTTCGCGTGAGCTGCCTCGAGTTCGCCCTCGAGACCAACCAGGATTCCGGCATCTGGGGTGGCACGTCCGAAGAGGAACGTCGCAACATTCGTCGCCAGATCGCCGCCCGCAACCGCGCCGCTCAGCAGAACCGCACCGCGGCTCCGGCTTCCTGACGCTGGCTCGTCGAACTCAGCGCGGCAGGCGCAGATCGACGACGGTTCCGTCCCCGCGACGTTGGGCCTCGATTCCGACCGCGATGAAATCCTCGGGGGTGCCGGGTCGGATCGAGATGGACCCGTTCAGTTCGGTGGTCACCAAGGTGCGCACGATCGACAATCCGAGTCCGGTGGCACCGTTCAGGTCGAAGCCCGGGTCGAGACCGCGACCATCGTTGACCACCCGTATGACGATCTCGTCGTCATCGCCACCGAGGTCGACCACCACGGTTCCCCCGTCGCTGCCCTCCGGGAAACCGTGATCCACGGCGTTCTGCAGCAGTTCGGTGAGCACCACCGACAGCGGTGTCGCGATGGTGGCCGGCAATCGCCCGCCGTCACCTTGCACCATGAAACGCACGGGGCGATCGGGTGATTGCAACCCCTCCTCGGCCAGCCGCATCAACGGTCGGACGATCTCGATGAAGGCCACGTCGTCACCGGGCTCGCGCGACAAGGTCTCGTGCACCAAGGCGATGGTGCGAATGCGTCGCACGCTCTCCTGCACCGCGGCCTTGGCTTCGGGTGACTCCAGACGTCGAGCCTGCAAGCGCAACAACGACGAGAT
>JAURHL010000025.1 GCA_030833305.1 Acidimicrobiales bacterium
GACGCCACGTTGAACAAGTATCCGCAACAGCCGGCGACGTCGTTGGAAACGCTGGCGCAGGCGGTGGTGGATGCCGGGGTTCTCCGGATCGGTGGCAACCTCGTCGGTGATGCGTCGCGTTACGACACCGAGTTGTACGTGCCCACGTGGCCCATCGGCTTTCGCGCGGTGCAGGGCGGCCCGATCGCGGGCCTGGTCGTCAACGATGCCACCGTGAACTCCACGCGAACAAAGACCACCGATCCGGCCGGTGGTGCGGCCCAGGAGTTCCTGCGTCTCTTGCAGGAGCGCGGCGTGACCATCGCGGGTGCGCCCACCGGAGGTTCGACCCCGAACGGATTGCCGGTGGTGGCGTCGGTCTCGTCGGCACCGTTGTCGGCGATCGTCGGTGAACTCCTGCGCAACAGCGACAACAACACCGCCGAGATGCTCTTGAAGGAGATCGGTTTCGCCAGTCGTCAAAGCGGTACTCGGGCGGCGGGAATCACCACCGTCATGGAGCGGTTGGCGGCGTGGGGCGTACCCATGCAGGGCTTCAACATGGTCGACGGTTCGGGACTGTCGCGCGAGAACAAGGTGGCGTGCTCGACGTTCATGGCACTCCTCGGGCGTTTCTCGCCGGGGGAGCCCATCGTCTCTGCTCTGGCGGTGGCCGGCCAAACCGGAACCCTGGACCAATTCTTCGTGGGGTCGTCGCTCGAGAATCGTCTCGTCGGTAAGACCGGATCGTTGAGCGACGTGAAGGGATTGATCGGTTATCTGCCCGTGGAGGGCGGTTCGACGATCCGATTCGCGTTGCTGCTGGAGTCGAGCGGGGTGGATGAGCCGTCGGTGTTCGAACCCATTTGGGAGGAACTTCTCGGGGCGGCGATCGGTTCGTATCCGTCGGGGCCGATCGCGGATCAGCTGGTTCCGCTCGCGGCCGTGCCTCGTTGAAAGAGCAGCGTCGTCCGATGAACACGTCGCCGATGTTCCCCCTCGGTGGTCCCTTGATGCCCGGGGCGTTGTTGCCCTTGCAGGTTTTCGAACCGCGCTACTTGGAGATGATCGACCGGTGCCTCGTGTCGCGGTCCGCGGAATTCGGAGTGGTCATGATCGAACGGGGCAGTGAGATCGGTGGCGGCGATGTTCGAACCACGGTGGGCACCATGGCTCGCATCGTGGAGGTGAAGACGATAACCGAGGGACGATTGGCCGTGCTGGCGGTCGGACAGAGTCGTATCGAGGTGATCCGTTGGCTCGATGACGATCCGTTCCCCCGGGCCGAAGTGCGCGAGTGGCCCGATGAGGATCTCGTGAACGTCGAGATCGAGTCACCGTCGCTCCTGGCCGCTCGTCGGGCCACGGCGATGAGTGACCTCGATCGGGTGTTGGGACTGCTGTCCGAACTCGGAGTCGAGGTTCCCGAGCGACCCGATCTCGATGATCTGGGTCCGGTGGAGGCGAGTTACGCCGTGGCGACACTGGCGCCTCTCGGGTCCGCGGACCGTCAGC
Source organism: Acidimicrobiales bacterium (assembly GCA_030833305.1). Classification (GTDB taxonomy): domain Bacteria; phylum Actinomycetota; class Acidimicrobiia; order Acidimicrobiales; family Ilumatobacteraceae; genus Casp-actino8. The sequence goes on from JAURHL010000025.1 coordinate 1,495, forward strand.
GGCTGTTGTGCGCCGGAGGAGTGCACCGACGTTTCGAATTGTTCGCCGAGGTGTTGTCCGAGGTCGAGGACTCCCTGCGCTTTCGTCTGCTGAACTCCCGCTCGGACGACTGAGCACCACGTACACGTGTGTTGAGGTGGGGTTTCGTGGATCTGATGCTAGAAACTAGGCGTGCCCGTCGCAGATCAGACCCCCGAATCGCCCCGCCGGCGCCGTGAGTCGGCCAGCGTCGGTGACGTCGTCGACCTGGTCCGCGACTACGCGAAGCAGGAGACCCTCGGACCGCTGAAGGGGGCCGGACGCTGGCTCGCACTCGGGGCCGCCGGGTCGCTGTTCCTGGGCCTCGGACTGGTTCTCGTCCTTCTCGGAGTGTTGCGTCTGTTGCAGACGGAGCTCGACGCTTTCGATGGTGGCTTCAGTTGGGTTCCGTACGTGATCGTTCTCGTGATCTGCGGGCTGTTGTCGGCCGTCGCATTGTCGCGCGTGAAGAAGGCAACGCTTGGGAAGGAACCCCGCTGATGGCCACCACCGATTCATCGTCGTCGCGCGTGTCGCGCCAGGACATCGAGGACAAGTTGCGTGCGCTCCAGGGAGACGTTCAGGGCAAGGTCGACGACCGTCGTTCCACGCTGCTGGCCGTCGCCGGCGGTGTGGGTGTGGCGTTGGTCGTCGTTTTCTTCCTGCTCGGTCGGCGCAGCGGCAAGCGCCGTTCGACCGTCGTCGAGATTCGCCGCGTCTGACTCGTGTCGCTCCTGAACTATCTTCGTGCCCGCAGTCTGAAGGACGGGTTCGGTCGCGGGCGTCGTGGGTGGTTCGCCATCGGTGTCGTGGTGTGGGGCGCTCGCCTGTTGCGACGTCTGGCTTGTCGTCTACCCGAGACCGCGTCCACCGAGACGTTGAAGCCGGGACAAAGCGTCACGGTGTCGGCCCTCGAGCCGAGTCGTCCGTCGAAACGCCGCCGCGCAGGACGTCGCCGATGAAGGTGATCCTGCGCAATCCGCGGCGCGAGATCGTCATCGACGGCCGACGTCGGGTCCATGCGCTTTTGGCCGAGCTCGACCTGACCCGAGAGGGTCACCTCGTGATTCGCAACGGAACCCTGGTTCCCGGCGACGCCGAGCTCGATCGGGACGATGTGATCGAGATTCGCCCGGTCATATCCGGCGGGGCCTGACATGAAATGTCGCACGTGCCGTGAGCCGGCGATCATCGACCTTCCCCGTCACAACGCCAATTTCTGTGCGGAACACTTCTTGCAATTGTGTCGTCGCCAGGTCGCCAAGGCGATCCACGACCACCAGATGTTCACCGAGGCGGACCGGATCCTGGTGGCGGTGTCGGGCGGCAAGGACTCTCTGGCGGTGTGGGACCTGCTGGTGGATCTGGGCTATCGGGCCGACGGCCTGTACATCGCACTCGGCATCGGTGAATACAGCGACGAGTCGCGGGGTTACGCGGAGCGCTTCGCCGCCGAACGAGGACTCGTTCTGAACGTCGTCTCGTTGCGAGAGGACTACGGATACGACGTACCGACGGCGGCCAAGGCCACCGGGCGGGTGCCGTGTTCGGCGTGCGGCATGAGCAAGCGCCACCTTTTCGACAAGGCCGCGGTCGACGGTGGCTACGACGTGGTGGTGACCGGACACAACCTGGACGACGAGGCGTCCGTGCTCTTCGGGAACGCCTTGCGTTGGGACGTCGAGTACCTCGCGCGCCAACTGCCGGTGCTGCCGGCGCGTCACGGCTTCCCGAGAAAGGTGAAGCCTCTGATTCGTCTGACCGAGCGCGAGATGGCCGCATGGTGCGTGGTGCGGGGCATCGACTACATCATCGAGGAATGCCCGATGGCGGCCGGCAATCGGCATCTCGGGTACAAGGAGGCGCTGAACTCCCTCGAGGAGAAGTCGCCGGGAACCAAGGCGTCCTACTACCTCGGGTTTCTCGATCGCATGGCGCCTCTCCTGGCCGATCTGGCGGTGACCGGCGCTGACAGCGTTCGCCCCTGCGCTCGGTGCGGGGCCGCGACCGGAGTGGCCGACGAGCACGCGGTCGACGGTGAGATCGTGTGCGCCTTTTGTCGTTTGGTCGAGCGATCGGCGGCCCACGCGCCGGTGTCCGTCGATCTGGTGAGGAAGAAGAGTCGCGCCGAGCGACGGGCGACGATGGAGGTCGAAGCGCGATGAGTGCCCAGTTCAACTACGGAGACAAGGTGCTCCTGATCGACGGCAAGCAGCGTCGTTATCTGATCACGCTCGCCGAGGGCGCCGAGTTCCACAGCCACGCCGGCTTCGTTTCCCATTCCGAGATCGCCGGACGGCCCGAGGGAAGTCGCGTGCAATCGACCAAGGGGGCTCGCTACATCGCACTGCGTCCCACGCTCGAGGACTTCGTGGTCGAGATGCCTCGGGGCGCTCAGGTCATCTATCCGAAAGATCTCGCACCCATCTGCATGCTGGCCGACATCGGCCCGGGTGTGCGGGTGCTCGAGAGTGGCGTGGGGTCCGGGGCGTTGTCGATGACCATGTTGCGCTACGGCGCGCACATCACCGGCTACGAACTGCGCGAGGACTTCGCCAACCGTGCGGTCACCAACGTGCGGTCGTTCCTCGGCGAGGAGGTGCTCCAGCGTTACGACGTGCAGGTGCGTGACTGCTACGAGGGGATCGATGCGACCGACATCGACCGCGTCGTACTGGACCTCCCCGAACCGTGGCAGGTGGTTCCCCACGCCCAACGGGTGATGCGTCCCGGCGGGATACTCGTGGCCTACACGCCGTCGATCACGCAGGCCGCGCAAACGCGCGAGGCCCTGGCGAACCCGTCATGGACGGGCACGAGAACTCTCGAGGTTCTGCACCGCGGTTGGTACATCGAAGGCATGGCCGTGCGACCGGATCACCGGATGGTGGCGCACACGGGGTTCTTGACGGTGGGCCGATTGCTCGGCGAGTGACCGATCAGGGTTCGATGAAGATGCACTCGCCGGGGCACTCCTCGGCGGATTCCACGACTCCGTCGAGCTGACTGTCGGCGAAGTTGGCCAGACCGTCGGCGCCCTGGGGATTGCCCTTGGCGGTCGCGAAGATCTTGCTGCCTTCCTTCACGTAGGCCAAGCCGTCATCCAGCAGAGTAAAGACATCGGGGGCGATCTCCTCGCAGAGTCCGTCGCCGGTGCAGAGATCCTGGTCGATCCAGACCTTCATGTTTGCTCGCTTGCTCCTCGTGAAATGACGGCGGGTCCAGATGGCGATCCCGGCGTCGCGCACAACGGCGACGCACCGCCACTTTACAGGTCGGGGGGCTCAACGGTGGCACCGGGTCACGATGTTCCACGAGACGGGGGTGTGACCGGAATCGGGGCCCCCGAGGTGCTCGCCACGTCGGCCCGCGAGGACCCGGTGTAGTTTTTCGCCAGGAGGTCCGGATGCAACCCGACGAATCGCAACCCGAGGAATCGGACATCGACTCGCTCCGCGGAGCCGTGAAGGTTCTCGAGGCCGAGATCGTCGGTCTGCGACGCCGGCTGAACGAGGCCCCGAGGCGTCTGCGTCAGTTGGAGGAGCGGTTGCTCGAGACCAAGGGCTTGCTCTCCCAAGAGGTCGAGAAGAACGAGAAACTCAGCCATGCCTTGCGAGGAGCTCGCGAGAACATCGCCTCCTTGCGTGATGAAGTCGACAAGTTGTCCCAACCACCCTCGGCCTACGGGGTGGTGGTGGGCAAGAACGACGACGGAACGGTCGACGTGCTGACGAGCGGACGCAAGATGCGGGTGAACCTGCACCCCGACATCGACATCGACACCCTGGAACGGGGTGCGGAGGTGGTGTTGAACGAGAGTTTCAACGTGGTCACCGCGCGTTCGGCCGAGGGGGCCGGCGACGTGGTCTCCATCAAGGAGGTGCTCGAGGACGGGGTGCGCGCCATCGTCGTCGGGCGCACCGACGAAGAGATCGTCTGCGAGCTTGCCGACGCCCTGCGCGGCGTCCACCTGCGATCGGGCGACACCGTGCGACTCGATCCTCGTACGCACCTCCTGCTCGAGAAACTGCCGCGACCCGAGATCGAGGATCTTCTCCTGGAGGAGGTCCCCGACATCAGTTATCACGACATCGGCGGTCTCGACAGCCAGATCGAACAGATCGCCGATGCGGTGGAGCTTCCATTCCTGTATCAGGACCTGTTCGCCGAGCATGCTCTACCGGCGCCCAAGGGAATCCTGCTGTACGGACCGCCCGGATGCGGAAAGACCCTCATCGCCAAGGCGGTGGCGAACAGCCTGGCGAAGAAGGTCGCGTCCAAGACCGGTGACGAAAAGGGTCGCAGTTATTTCATCAACATCAAGGGTCCCGAGCTGTTGAACAAATACGTGGGTGAGACCGAACGTCAGATCCGTTTGGTGTTCCAGCGGGCCCGCGAGAAGAGCGAGGAGGGTTGGCCGGTCATCGTCTTCTTCGACGAGATGGACTCACTCTTCCGCACTCGGGGCACCGGTGTCTCCAGCGACGTCGAGAACACCATCGTGCCCCAGCTGCTCAGCGAGATCGACGGAGTCGAGAGCCTCGAGAACGTCATCGTCATCGGCGCCTCCAACCGGGAGGACCTGATCGATCCCGCGATCCTGCGGCCCGGGCGCCTCGACGTGAAGATCAAGATCGAGCGCCCCAACGAGGTCGCCGCCCGGCAGATCTTCTCGCGTTACCTCACCGTCGACGTTCCGCTCGACGAGGACGAGGTGGCCCGGGCCGGGTCGGCCGAGGCCGCGGTGTCGGCGATGATCGACGTGACCGCCGAGATGATGTATCGCACCGACGAGGAGAACCGTTTCCTCGAGGTGACCTACGCCAACGGCGACAAGGAAGTGCTGTGCTACCGCGATTTCTCGTCGGGCGCAATGATCGAGAACATCGTGCGTCGGGCGAAGAAGTTGGCCATCAAACGTGTGATCGCCGGGGGCACTCGCGGAGTGCGCACCCAAGACCTGTTGGACTCGATTCGTCAGGAGTTCCGCGAGCACGAGGACCTTCCCAACACGACGAACCCGGACGACTGGGCGAAGATCTCGGGGAAGAAAGGCGAACGGATCGTGTTCATTCGCACCCTGGTCAACGAAGGTCGCACGACCGCGGGTGTGGCCGGGGGCCGCGCCATCGAGCGCAGCGCCACCGGTCAGTACCTCTGACGGGCCGGAACATGGCCATCCCCAAAGTCTGCGGTATCGAGACCGAGTACGGGATTCTCGTGCGCGGGGGAGAGTCCAATCCGGTGGCGGCGTCGTCGGTTCTCATCAACGCCTACGTCAACGATCGTTCGCGACGCGTCGATTGGGACTTCGAGGACGAAACCCCCGGGGTCGACGCCCGCGGATTCTCGTACGCGGATGCTTTGGCTCCCGAGGTTGAATCGCACCTGGTGAACGCGGTTCTCACGAATGGTGCTCGTTACTACGTCGATCACGCGCACCCGGAGATCTCGACGCCCGAATGTTCCGACGCTCTGCAGGCCCTCGTCTACGACCGTTCGGCCGAGGAGATCGTCCGTCTCTCGATGGCGTTGGCGGCACCATTGTTGCCCGACGGCGCCGAGTTGCTCGTGCACAAGAACAACAGCGATGGCAAGGGCAACAGCTACGGCTGTCACGAGAACTTCCTCGTCGCCCGTGAGACACCCTTCGGTCGATTGGTGGCCGAGATCACTCCGCACTTCGTCACCCGCCAGATCTTCTGTGGAGCGGGCAAGGTGGGGTGCGAGGCGCCGGGTTTCTCGACGACCGAGGTCCCGTTCCAGATCAGTCAGCGCGCGGATTTCTTCGAGGAGGAGGTGGGCCTCGAGACCACGCTGAAGCGACCGATCGTCAACACCCGTGACGAGCCACATTGTGATCCCCAGAAGTATCGCCGACTCCACGTGATCGTGGGCGACGCGAACATGTCCGAGGGTGCGACGCTCCTGAAACTCGGAACCACCAGCATCGTGCTGAGCATGATCGAGGATGGATTCGTCGGATCCGATCTGGCCCTGGCCCACCCGGTGCCGGCCATTCGACAGATCAGTCACGATCCCACGTTGCGACGCACCGTCCTGATGCAGTCCGGGGCCCGCATGAGTGCGCTCGACATCCAATGGCAACTTCTCGAGCGCGCGAATCGTTACGCCGAGGAGCGGGGCTTGTCGTCGGTGGGCGAGGACGTCGGGCGACTCGTGTTGTCGTTGTGGGAAGAGGTGCTGTCCGGGCTCGCGGGCGATCGGGCGACCGTGGCCGACCTCGTGGACTGGGTGGCCAAGGAGCGGATCATCGACGCCTACGCTCGCCGACATTCGGTTCCCGACGGGGACCCGCGATTGCGCGCCATCGATCTGCAGTACCACGACATGCGCCCCGGTAAGGGTCTCTCGACCAAGGTCGGTTTGCGCACGTTCGTCTCGGCCGAGGACGTGTCCCGCGGAATCGAGCGGGCTCCGGAGACGACCCGGGCGTATTTCCGCGGTGAGTGCCTGCGTCGTTGGCCCGACGACATCGTGGCGGCGAACTGGGACAGCATGGTCTTCGACGTCGGTCGCGACCCCTTGCGCCGGGTCCCGATGATGGAACCCTTGCGTGGAACCAAGGCCCACGTGGGCGAATTGTTGGATTCCAGTACATCGATTGGCGATCTGGTCGATCGTCTCGGGGCCTGAAGGTGACGATGACCCGCTGACGGTGGCAGGATTGGGAAGAGGAGTGATCATGGCCGAACGAGTCCACAAACAGAAGCAGACGTCCGATCGCTCGGACGAGGTCGGCGCCGAAGCGAGTGCCACCACCGAACAGGGCGACAAGTTGCGGGCCGAACTCGACGATCTGCTCGACGAGATCGACGACGTGTTGGAATCCAACGCCGAGGACTTCGTGAAGTCCTACATCCAAAAGGGTGGTGAGTGAGTGGTGCCGATGTTCGGACCGGAGAACGACCCCGGAAGCAGTTTCGTGACCCTGCTCCGGCGAGTCGGAATCGAGCCGTTCGGCGTCGGTGATGCCACGGGCGGAGTCGCCCCGTCGACTCCTCACGCCACGACCGTTCTGGCCTTACGTTTCGACGGTGGTGTGGTGATGGCCGGCGATCGTCGCGCGACCGTGGGCAACCGCATCGCCAACCGTGAGATGGAGAAATTGATGCCGGCCGATCGCTTCAGCGGTGTGGCGATCTCGGGTTCCGCCGGACCGGCCATGGACATGATCAAGGTCTTCCAGTTGCAGCTGGAGCATTTCGAGAAGCTCGATGGTCGCGCCATCAGTCTGGAAGGAAAGGCGAACCAGCTGTCGCAGTTGGTTCGCGCGAATCTCCCCGCGGCCATGCAGGGTTTCGGGGTGTATCCGATCTTCGCCGGATACGACCTGTTGCGGGAAACCGGTCGGTTGTGGGACTTCGACGGCACCGGAGGTCGGTACGAGGAACGAGACTTCGTCGCCACCGGTTCGGGTGGTGGCGTCGCGGGAACGGTTCTGAAAGTCGGCTTCCGGCCGGCGATGCCGGTCGAGGAAGCGGTGACGCTGGCCTGTCGGGCGTTGCACGAGGCGGCCGACGTCGACGCGGCCACCGGTGGCGCCGACGCTCTGCGCGGGATCTACCCGGTGGTGGCCACCATCACCAAGGACGGCTGGATGCGTCGTGCCGACGACGATCTGGCTCCGCGATTCGAGGCGTTCCGCACCGAACAGCGCACGATCCTCGAGGGAGGTGCGTCGTGAATCAGCCGTTCTACGTGTCACCCGAACAGGTCATGAAAGATCGGGCCGACTACGCCCGCAAAGGTATCGCCCGTGGCCGGGCGTTGGTGGCGGTGCAATACGTCGACGGAATCGTGCTGGTGGCCGAGAACACCTCCAACACCTTGCGCAAGATCAGCGAGATCTACGACCGCATCGGTTTCGCCGGCGTCGGCAAGTACAACGAATTCGATTCCTTGCGTCGCTTCGGTGTGCGCAACGCCGACGTGAAGGGCTATCAGTATTCGCGCGACGATGTCGAGGCCCGCAGTCTGGCCAACGAATACGCCCAGATCCTCGGGCAAACCTTCACGCACGAGATGAAGCCCCTCGAGGTCGAGATCCTCGTTGCCGAAGTCGGATTCACCCAAGAATCCGATCAGTTGTTCCACATCATGTACGACGGAACCTTGGTCGACGAGCAGGGCATGAGCGTTCTCGGCGGCGACGCCGAGGCGATCTCGGCCCGCCTGTCCGAGACGTGGCGTAAAGAGGACGATCTGCGCGCGGCCGTGCGTGGTTGTGTGGCCGCCTTGTGCGGACCGGATCGAACTCTCGGGGCTGGCGACACCGAAGTGGCGGTCTTGTCGCGCTCGAACGGCCGTCGATGTTTCCGGCGGTTGGACGACGCTGAGGTGTCGGGCTTTCTGGTCTGAGCCGAACGTCTGCCCCGACCGAATGCGCTCGACGTTCGCCCACTAGGTTTCGCCCATGGATCGGCGCATCTACGGACTCGAGAACGAGTACGGCGTCACCTGCACATTGAAGGGTCAGCGACGTCTGAGTCCGGACGAAGTGGCGCGTTATCTCTTCCGCAAGGTGGTGACGTGGGGTCGCAGTTCGAACGTGTTCCTGGAGAACGGCGCGCGGCTGTATCTCGACGTCGGTTCCCATCCCGAGTACGCCACGCCGGAGTGCGATTCGATCTACGACGCGGTCGTTCACGACAAGGCGGGCGAGCGCATCCTGGAGTCCTTGCTCGTGTCGGCCGAGGAGCGTCTGCGCGAAGAGGGCATCCGCGGCACGGTGTATCTGTTCAAGAACAACACGGACTCGGCGGGCAACAGTTACGGCTGCCACGAGAACTACCTGACCGCTCGGGGCGACGACGCCGAGGCGCACGCCGCGGTGTTGATTCCGTTCCTCGTGTCGCGGCAGATCTTCACCGGCGCCGGCAAGATCGTCCAGACCGCTCGGGGTCCCGTGTATTCGATCATGCAACGAGCCGATCACATCTGGGAGACCATGTCGTCGGCCACCACCCGGAGTCGACCGATCATCAACACCCGCGACGAGCCTCACGCCGATGCCGAACGCTTCCGTCGCCTGCACGTGATCGTCGGAGACTCGAACATGAGCGAGTACTCGACGTTCGTGAAACTGGGTTCCACGGCGTGCATGCTCCGCATGCTCGAGGATCCCATGGTGGTGTTGCGGGACATGACCCTGGAGAACCCCATTCGTGCCATCCGCGACATCAGTCATGACATGTCGTGTCGACGTACGGTGAACCTCGCCAACGGCCGCGAGGTGAGCGCGCTCGACATCCAGCGCGAGTACCTCGACCGTGCGTTGCGATACGCCGAGACCAAAGGGTTTCCCCCGATGGAGCAACGCGCCCTCGAGATGTGGGAACACTGCATCACCACCATCGAGAACGACCCCTTGAAACTCGATCGTGAGGTGGATTGGGTGATCAAGCACCGACTGCTCGACTCCTACTGTCGGCGTCACGGAATCGATCTCGGCGATCCGCGAGCCCAATTGGTGGACCTGCAGTATCACGACCTGGTGAGCGACCGTGGTCTGTTCAACAAGTTGCAGTCGCACGGACTGGTGGAGACGATCTGTGCGACGAACGACGTGGAGACCGCGATGGACACCCCGCCGCAGACCACACGCGCCCGATTGCGTGGCGAGTTCATTCGCGCCGCGAAGGAGCGCAAACGGGACTACACGGTGGATTGGGTGCATTTGAAGCTGAACGATCAGGCCCAGCGGACGGTCCTGTGCAAAGACCCCTTCAAGAGTCGCGACGAGCGTGTGGAGCGATTGATCGCTTCTCTCTGAGTGTCGAACCGATACCGTGGGGTTCGCATGGAATCGGAGACGGGAATCGTGGGTGAGTTCGGCCCGGACACGGCCGACGAGGAGACCGGCGAGTCACCCCGTGTCGATCCCGACGAGCGTCGGCGACAGCAGATACGGGCGGTCTGGGAGTGGGTCGCGGTCGTGGCGATCGCCATCGTGGCCGCGTTGTTGATCCGACTGTTCCTCTTCCAGCAGTACTACATCGACGGTCCGAGCATGCAAGCCACGTTGATGCCCGAGGACCGGGTTCTGGTGAACAAACTCTCGTACAAGTTGCACGACGTGAATCGCGGTGACGTCATCGTCTTCGACCGTCTCAGTGGTGTGAACAACCACGATGATCTGATCAAGCGGGTCATCGCCCTGCCGGGCGAAACGTTGGAGGTTCGATCCTGTGAGGTGTTCATCGACGGCCGCCGTCTTCGGGAGCCGTATCTGAACGTCGAGCAGGTGGCGGCGATCGAGCCCGCCGCGCGCTGTGGCAGCCACACCGACATCGCCCCGGAGACGGTTCCCGAGGGAATGGTGTACGTCATGGGGGACAATCGGGTCCAGAGTTTCGACAGTCGTGACTTCGGCCCGATCGACGTGGACGAGATTCGTGGTCGCGCCTTCGTGGTCATCTGGCCGGCTGGCGCGTGGGCCTGGCTCTGACCACTCCCGCCGTTCAGGCACCGGTTCCGATCTGGGCCGCGTACGCCTCCATCATGCGGTCGGTGTGATCGCTGAACACACCGTCGAGGCCCATGCGAAAGGCGTCGTTCAGCACATGATCCTGTTGCATGTCCCAGCCGAGGGTGAATCGATCGAAGCGATGGAACAGCGCGACGAGACCGCCGTTCCAGTCGGTGTGGTGCATGTTGATGCAGTCGATCCCGGAATCGGCCAGGATCGCGGCCCGTCGCTCGGCCCCCTCCTTGATACGGGCGAGGCGGGTGGAATCCACCAATCGGGCCGACGTGAGCGGGCGCCAACTCGCCACGGTTTTCCAATCGTGATGGCACAGCCACAGACGCGTCTCCAGGAGAGGTCGTACCTCCCGAACCACTTCGATGACGGCACCGACGGCCGTGGGGTCCTTGACGTCGAGTGAGAGGTCGAAGCCACCCGGGCAGGAGCGCAACATGTCGGCCAGTGTGGGCACGTGCTCGGGAAGATCGTCCCGGTACACCGCGGACAGCGGGATGCGACGGCCGCGACGCTTGACCACTCCGTCATGATCGAGGACCGCGACCCCGTCGGCTGTGACCCAGACGTCGCTCTCGAGACCGGTGGCACCGAGCCGAAGGGCCAATTGGAACGCGGCGATGGTGTTCTCCGGAGCGTGAGCCCGCGCACCGCGATGGGCGAACGCCACCGGTGGGTCCAGCAAGGATGGAAGCCGCTGTTGCTGCACGAAGCCATTGTGACACGAGTGCCTCGCCGAGTCTTCCTCAACGAAGCGCGACCCCGTCGGCGTGATCCCTAGACTCGTCCCGTGTTCAACATGTCCGGCAGCGAGATCGTGGTGATCGTGTTGTTGGCGCTCATCGTGCTCGGTCCCGAGAAACTCCCCGAGGCCATCCGCCGGTTCGGACGGGTCTACGGCGAATTGAAGCGCATGAGCACCGGGTTCCAGAGCGAGTTCCGGAACGCTTTCGACGAGCCGATGCGCGAATTCCGCGAGACGGCACAACTGACCAAGGACGCGGTCATGCGACCGGTGAACGAGGTACGCGACACCGTCAAGGAGGCCGGTCGTGCCTTCGACGAGGCGGCGAAGCCGGACACGGTCGATCCGTCGGAGTCTCCGTCGTCATCCGAAGACGGGGGCGAGGCGTCGTGAGATTGCCCCGCCTCAAGAAGTCGCGAGCAGCGAGAAGCGACGATGCGATGACGCTCACCGAGCATCTGGCCGAGTTGCGCAGTCGTCTCATCCGTTCGGCGTTGGCGATCGTGGCCGGGATGATGGTGGTTCTCGCGTTCTACGAGCCTGTCCTGGATTTCCTGCGGCAACCGTACGACAACCTGTGTCAGAGGCGCCCGGATCTGGTCTCGAATTGCGATTTCTTCACCCTGGGGCCATTGGAGGGATTCAACGCACGTTTACGGATCTCCTTGTACGGCGGACTGATTCTGGCCCTACCGGTGATCCTCTGGCAGATCTGGCGTTTCGTGGTGCCCGCGTTGCATGCCAAGGAGAAGAAGTACGCCATCCCCTTCGTCTTGTCCTCGGTGGTGCTGTTCGCATTGGGCGGATTCTTCGCGTACCTGACCCTCGACAAGGGTTTGGAGTGGTTGATCTCGTGGTCGGGCAGCGACGTGCAGCAGGCATTCCAGATCAGCAAGTACGTCAGTTTCGTCGGTTTGATGATGGCGGCGTTCGGCGTCGGCTTCGAGTTCCCGGTCCTTCTCGTGTTCTTGCAGCTCGTCGGAGTCTTGCGACCCCGTCAACTGGTCGAGGGCTGGCGCGTCGCTTTGATGCTGATCGTGGTGCTGGCAGCCGTGATCACACCGTCCGGAGACCCGATCACGTTGGCGTTGTTGTCGGTTCCGCTGGCGATGTTCTACTTCGTGGCGATCCTGATCGGTTACCTGGCCACCCGAGGACGTGTGGCGGCCGAATAAACGTTCGTCCGTGAGGTCCAACGGGCAGACTGGCTCGGTGAGATCCGACCGGCAAGAGCTGATCGCCCATCACGGGTTTCCCCTCGACCGATTTCAGATCGAGGCCATGGACGTGCTCGATGCCGGTGAATCGGCGGTGGTGGCGGCTCCGACCGGTAGCGGCAAGACCGTGGTCGCCGAGTACGGCATCGCGGCGGCATTGGCCGACGGTCGCCGTGCGTTCTACACCGCACCGATCAAGGCGCTTTCGAATCAGAAGTACAACGACCTGGTGGCGCTCTACGGTCGGGACCGGGTGGGTTTGCTCACCGGAGACAACGCGGTGAACTCCGAAGCCCCGGTGGTCGTGATGACCACCGAAGTGCTCCGCAACATGATCTACGCGCGCTCTCGGGCACTGGACGATCTGGCCTGCGTCGTCCTGGACGAGGTGCACTTCATCCAGGACACCTACCGCGGTCCCGTCTGGGAAGAGGTCATCATCCACCTTCCGCGGCACATCCAACTCGTGTGCCTGTCGGCCACGGTCAGCAACGCCAACGAGGTCGCGGACTGGATCACCACGGTTCGGGGTCCCACCCGCTACATCGTCGAGGACAAGCGACCCGTCGAGTTGGAGAATCTGTTCATGGTGGGGGACAAGTCGACCGAGCGCGAGCATCTCTTCGCGACGTTGGTCGCCGGACGCCCCAATCCCGAGGCGGTTCGACTCGAGGACCAGTCGCGCCAGGTGCGCGGTCGCGGCTCGGTCAAGGGCAGACCGCGGCGCATGTTGTACACCCCCGCGCGTATCGACGTCGTCGAACGACTCCGCGACGAAGGACTGCTGCCGGTCATCTATTTCATCTTCAGCCGTAACGCGTGCGACGAGGCGGCCGCCTCGTGTCTGAAGCAAGGGTTGAGATTGACCACACCCGACGAGAAGAATCGCATCTCGGGGATCATCGACGAGCGACTCGGTGATCTCGATGACGACGACCTCGACGTGCTGGGATACTCGCAGTTCGTGGCGCAGTTGGAAGCCGGTATCGCATCCCATCACGCGGGCATGGTGCCCCCGTTCAAGGAGACGGTCGAGGCGTGTTTCGTGCAGGGTCTGGTGAAGGTGGTGTTCGCCACGGAGACCTTGGCCGTCGGGATCAACATGCCGGCCCGGTCGGTGGTGATCGAGAAGTTGTCGAAGTTCACCGGTGAACATCACGAGTTCCTCACGGCCGGAGAATTCACCCAATTGACGGGTCGCGCCGGGCGTCGGGGTCTCGATGACCGGGGCCACGCCGTGGTTCTCTGGAACCCGTTCGTCAGTTTCGACCAGGTCGCCGGACTCGCCAGCAGTCGTTCGTTCCGGCTGACCTCGAGTTTCCGTCCGACCTACAA
>JAURHL010000260.1 GCA_030833305.1 Acidimicrobiales bacterium
CGGCCATGTCCAGGCCGGCCAGGGTCACGAAGCGCTCGAGCACGCGCTCGGCGCGCTGGGCGTACATGTGCGCGCGCAGCCAGGGGTCGAGCGTCTTCGCCTTGGGGTCGATCTCGGGGTACTTCGCCTGCAGGGCCTCGAGCTCGGCCGCGGCACCCTTGTCGAGCTTGGCCTGGCGGGTGGCCTGCGTGAGGCGCTTCTCGACGGTCTCGAGATCGGCCAGCGCCAACTCGATCTCCACGACGCGCAGGTGGTCGAGCGGGTCGCTCGGTCCGGGCACGTCGTCGTCGACGAAGGCGCGCAACACCAACACGATGGCGTCCACCTCGCGAATGTTGGCCAGGAACTTGTTGCCCAGACCCTCGCCCTTGCTCGCACCCTCGACGAGACCACCGATGTCGACCACCTGAACGGAGGCATGGATGGTGTTCTTCGACTTCGACATGACGGCCAGACGGTCGAGGCGATCGTCGGGGACCTTGGCCACGCCGATGTTGGGGTCCTTGGTGGCGAAGGCGTACGGGGCGGCCAGGGCTCCGCCGCCGGTGAGGGCGTTGTACAGAGAGCTCTTGCCCGCGTTCGGGAGGCCGACCAGGCCGAAACGTTCCATGACCCGACGAAGGCTAGCGACGGGTCCGAGTCGAACCGTGTCGAACGTGACGTTTCGTCGCACACCCGGAGACATGAATCACCGTTTGATCGTCGCTCCCGTGTTGTTGCTCGTTCCGCTCTCGATATTCGGTCGCACGTCCGAGGCATCGGCCGAACCGGTTCCGTGCACGACGTATTCCATCGTCGGGACCGTGAGCGACTCGCGAGAGGCCACCGCGTATCTGCACTTCGACGACGAGCCCCTCGTCGGTCATCAGGTGTTCGCCGTCTTCTCCGGAGCAGATGTCGAATTGCCACCCTCCGTTCTGGTGACCGGACCCGAGGGAACCGCGACCGTTGCGTTACCCGAGGGCGCGAACACGGTGACGTTCTCCGCCGAGAGCCCGATGGGAGGTGCGTGCGGCGGTACCGCGTCGTCGGACGAACGTCCCGACATCGTCCCGGAAATCATCGTCGTGTCCGACACCGTCGGGCGGCCCGACGTCGACATCTCCGAACCGTTCTCGAGCGATCCCCAGGTCCCGCTCGGAGCGGGGTTCGCCCCGGACGGTGAATTGGCCGTGACGGGGCCGGTCTCCCCGGTTCTGCCGTTCGCGGGGGCATTGGTGCTGGCGACGGGGTGGTTCGCCCGTCGGTTGCGAGGTTCGGGTCGTTCGCGGGGCGGGGTGGCGCCATGTCGTTTCGCCCGGTTTCCCCTGTAGTCTCCTACGCCTATGTCGAAGAAGACCAAGAAGCGCAAGGCCCGTCTCCGCCGTTCCAAGGCGAACCACGGCAAGCGCCCCAACATGGGTCGCGGCTGAGGTCTGATTTCCCGGCCGGACGTTCACGTGTCCGACCATCTTGAATCATCTCGCGTCGCCGAATTGAGGCTGGCGAGTTCCGTCGATCCGTGGACCCGTTTGGGTTTCGTCGTTCACGAATCCGACGACGGTCCGTCCGTCACCGTCGCCGGTCTCGGCTTTCGTTTCGTGGACGGCGCACCGGGGAGCGTCGAGTCGGCGGTGACCGGTTGGACGCTCGTGGGTGCGACGAGCGGTCCCGACGACGTGGACGGCATCGCCACACGATGGATCGACGAACCGGCGAATTCTCCGGCACCCGGGAATCGCGTTCACGTGTCGTCGATCGATCACATCGTGATCATGACCGGATCATTGGATCGCACGAGCGAGTGCATCGATCGGATTCTCGGTGCACCGCGCAAGCGGGTGCGAGACGCCGGCGGAGGAGTCCGTCAGGGCTTTCACCGCGCGGGTGACATCATCCTCGAGGTGGTGGAGCGACCCGACCTCGACCCGGACACGGCGGCCTCGTTGTGGGGCGTGGTGTTCGTCGTCGACGACCTCGATGCGACCGTGGCGTGGCTGGGCCCCGATGCGGTCTCGGCGCCTCGCGACGCGGTGCAACCCGGTCGCCGCATCGCGTCGATTCGTCGCGAGGTGGGCTTGGGTTTGCCGGTGGCGTTGATGACGCCACACGTGCGTTGATCACCAGCCGTCGCGCTCGGCCAGTTCGGTCATGAAATCGAGGCCCGCCTGACAGTCGTTGTTGTGCAGACACCACCGGCACTTGTTGCCCGGTCGCAACACCGGCTCGACCTTGCCGATCTTCAGTTCGATGGCGCGCACCAAACCGTCGCGCAGTCGGCGGGTGGTGGAGCGCAACGAGGCCTCGTTGACGTCCTCCTGATCGATGACCGAGTCCTCGATGTAGTAGCTGGCCACCTTGCGGGGCGCGTGACCGATGGAGAGCAGATCGATGAGTGCGTACAGGCGCAGATCCTCGGTGT
>JAURHL010000261.1 GCA_030833305.1 Acidimicrobiales bacterium
GTGGGGACCGTGATGATGTCCACCCCGATCTCGAGATCGAGCACCATTCTCGCGACCACCAGGATCTGCTGATAGTCCTTTTGCCCGAAATAGGCACGATCGGGACGCACGACGTTGAGAAGCTTGGCGACCACCGTGGCCACACCGTCGTAGTGGCCCGCGCGGGAACGACCCTCGAGCACTCGTCCGATCCTCCCCACATCGACACGGGTGTCGAACCCGTTCGGATACATCGTCGATACTTCGGGGCGGTACACGAGATCGACACCGACGGATTCGCAGATCTCGAGGTCGGCGGACAACGTCGCCGGGTACCGCGCGAGATCGTCCGGATTCTCGAACTGCATCGGATTCACGAAAATGCTCGCCACCACGACGTCGCACTCGGTGCGCGCACGATCGAAGAGTGCTCGATGTCCGTCGTGGAGAGCACCCATGGTCGGCACGAAACCGATGCGACGCGAAGCGGTGCGGTGCGGTCGCAGAGCCGACGTCACGTCGGCGGGGGTGAGGGCCGAGATCGCGCTCACTTGAAGGAGTGATCGGCGTCCGGCCACGCGCCGGAACCGACTTCGTCGACGTACCGCTGGACCGCCGAAACGGCGCTGCTCCGCAGGTCGGCGTAGTGCTTGACGAACTTGAGCTTGGACTCCGAGAGGCCGAGAACGTCGTGCAGCACGAGCACCTGACCGTTGCAGCCGTTTCCGGCACCGATGCCGATGGTGGGGATGCCGACCTTCATGGTGATCTCGGTGGCGAGCTCCATCGGAACTCCCTCGATGACGACGGCGCACGCCCCGGCTTGTTCGACGGCGTACGCATCCTCGAGCAAGCGGTTCCGGCTGCCAGCCTCGTATCCCTCGACGCGACCTTGGACCTTGTGTCCGCCCATGCGGTGAAAGCTTTGCGGCGTCAAGCCGATGTGTCCCATGACGGGAATGTCGACCCGCGTGATGGCCGCGATCGCGTCGGCCACGTGAACACCGCCCTCGAGTTTGACGCACTCCGCTCCGGCTTTGGTCAAGGCGATGCTCGATTCGACGGCTTGCTGGCTGCTGGCCTGGTACGACCCGAACGGGAGATCTCCGACGACGAGGGCCTTCGTGCCCGCCCGGGCCACGTTGCGGGTGTGGTACACCATCTCGCCGAGGTCGACCGGAATCGTGTTCGAGTGTCCTTGTACGACCATCCCGACCGAATCGCCGACCAGGATCACGTCGACTCCGGCTTCGTCCACGATGCGGGCGAACATCGCGTCGTAAGCGGTGATCATCGAGATGCGACGCCCGGATTCGCGCCACCGACCGAGGTCGGGAACCGTGACCTTCTTGCGTTCGTTCATCGGAACTCCGAACCTCTCGACGCCACCGCGGTGACTCGACACTCGATGCCAGCGACGGCAAACTAGCGACCAGCGTCGTTCCGGACACCGCTCAGGTCGCGTGAACCTGTGATTTCCGACCAGAAAGTGACAACCGGACGACGCATACCCGCTCCTCGGTGTCGTCGAATCTCGTTGGGTAACCTCTCGGCGTGTCCCGTCCGGCCCTGGTGCCCCCCGTGACCGGCCGCGGTCGGCGGTACCTGGTCAAGATGATCTCGCGGTTCGTGCATCCCCTCACCGAACTGGTGTTTCAGGCCGGGGCCATCGGCGCCGAGACTCCTCGGGGTCGGCGCTTCGGACGTTTCGGGGCGAACAGCGTGATCTGTTACCCACCGAACACCATCTACAACGAGCGCTACATACACGTCGGATCCGGAACCATGATCGGTCCCCAGTGCACCTTGTCGGCGGGCATGACTCCCGGGCAGGAGTGCATCACCGATCCGGTCGTCAGCATCGGGGATCGCTGCCTGATCGGCAAGGGGAGTGCGATCGTCGGTCACTTCTCCATCACCATCGGTGACGACGTCTGGACGGGGCACAACGTCTACGTCACCGATCAGAACCACGGATACGAGGACGTGACGCGTCCGATCGGCGCCCAGTCGATGCCGGAGAAGCCCGTGAGGATCGGCGACGGCTCCTGGATCGGGTACGGCTCGGTGATTCTGCCCGGAGCGACGATCGGTGACCACGTCGTCATCGGGGCCAACAGTGTGGTGACGGGCGACATCCCGTCGTACAGCGTCGCCGTGGGTTCGCCCGCCAAGGTCATTCGACGGTACGTGGACGGGGAGTGGCGAAGCGTCGGATGAAAAGCGTCAGACGGCCAGGTCCATCGGCGCTTTGCACGACAACATGCGATTGCCGGTGGCGAAGTCGTTCAGGTAGGAGCTGACCGGAGACTCGATCATGGTTTCGGCGAACGGCTCGTTCGTGCCGGCCCGCAGTTCATCGGCGTAGAGGCGACGATCGTCGATCAGGGTGCGATACAACTTCTCCCACGT
>JAURHL010000262.1 GCA_030833305.1 Acidimicrobiales bacterium
AGATGCTGAAGATCACCAGCACCCGTGCCGCGGCTTTGGGGGCCGGCAACGGCGACGCCAACATCAACAGTGACTTCGCCTGGAAGTCCATCGGTATCAACGAACTCGCCCGCGCCGACTATCAGATCGCGACGCCCGAGATCACCGACCAGTTCGAGGCCTTCGCGGCCGGCTGGAACGCCCATCTCGAAGCCGTGGGTTCGTCCGGGTTGACGGGATGGTGCGCCGGCGCCGACTGGGTGCGCCCCGTGACCGGCGAGGACATCTACACCTACGCGCGTTCCATCGCATTGAACGCGTCCAGTTCGCGATTGGCCCAGTACATCGCCACCGCCA
The DNA here is from genome assembly GCA_030833305.1 of Acidimicrobiales bacterium. Taxonomy (GTDB): domain Bacteria; phylum Actinomycetota; class Acidimicrobiia; order Acidimicrobiales; family Ilumatobacteraceae; genus Casp-actino8. The sequence continues at coordinate 337 of JAURHL010000262.1, forward strand.
CGCCACCCACTGACGGTGCACAGCCGGCGTCGTTCTCGGCTCCCGAGTTGGCGCCCACCCCGATGGCCAGCAACGGCTGGGCCGTCGGTAGCGATCTGGTGGAAGGCGGTCAGGGCGGCGTGCTGGTGGCCAACCCGCACTTCCCGTGGGAGGGCGAACTGCGCTTCTGGGAGGTGCACCTGACCGTCCCGGGTGAACTCGACATCTACGGCGCCAACCTCACGGGTGTCCCGGGCATCGGTATCGGATTCACCGAGACCTTCGCCTGGACCCACACCGTGTCGGCGGGTAGCCGCTTCACCGCGTACACGTTGAACCTCGATCCCTCCGATCCCACCACGTATCTGGTCGACGGCGAGAAGGTGCCGATGACGCCGCGCGAATTCAGCATCGATGTGTTGGGTGAGGACGGGTCGAGCAGTTCGGTCACCCGCACCCTGTGGTTCAGTGAGTACGGGCCGATTCTCGACTTCCCGGGCATCGGCTGGTCGAACGCGATGGTCACCACCTATCGCGACGCCAACATCAACAACGACGAATTCATCGAGCAGTACAGCGCCATGGGTCGAGCCCAGAATTTCGACGAGTTCATCCTCGCTCATGAGACGTTCCAGGGCGTGCCGTTGTTCAACACCATCGCGGTCAGCAACGACGGTCGAGTGTGGTACGCCGATGTCTCGGCCACGCCGAACCTGACGGCCGAGGCCGAGGCCGAATACAAGGCGCAGGTGGCCGCGGGCGGAATCGCCGCCATCGGTCGACAGAGCGGCGCCATCGTTCTGGATGGTTCGAAGAGCATCAACCGTTGGGAGGAGCAGGAAGGGGCCCGGGATCCGGGCCTCGTGCCGTGGAGCGAGCTTCCCATGTTGGTGCGGAACGACTACGTGTTCAACGCCAATGACAGTTATTGGTTGGCCAATGGCGCCGACATCGTGACGGACAACTACTCGATTCTCCACGGTGAGCAGGGCACCGCGCGTTCCGTGCGCACGCTCGAGAATCTGCGCATCCTGTCGAACGGTGCCGGGTTCGCCGGCGATGACGGCTTGTTCTCGGGTGAGGAATTACGCGATGCGTCGGTCGCCAACACCAGCTATCCCGGCTCGCAATTGGCCACCGGCATCGCTGAGCGATGCGCGGCCACGCCGAACGTGACCATTCCCGCCGTGGTGAACAGCTCGGGCACCGAGGTGATCCCCGCCGGTGCGGTCGACATCTCCGCCGCGTGCGCCGTGATGGCCGAGTGGGGTCAGACGTACGACCTGGACGATGTCGGCGCCCCGTTGTTCCGCGAGTGGCTGGGTCGCATCTCGGCGTTGAGCGCCTGGTCCCAAGTGTGGGGTGTGCCGTTCGACGCAAATGATCCGGCGAACACGCCGCGCGGCATGGCGCCGGCGCCGGCCACCGGTGATGATCCGGTGTTGGTGGCACTCGGTCAGGCCGTGAAGGTGCTCGAGTTGGGCGGACGCACGGTGGACGCCACGTTGCGTGAGACCCAGTTCGCCCCCCGCGCCTCCACGCGCATGCCGGTGCCCGGTGGTCTGGGCAGCGACGGCGTCACCAACGTCGTCAGTTGGGGCGGACTCGGTTCGTCCACCGAGACCGTGCCGTCGCGCGGTGACCGCGTCGCTCCGGGTAGCACCCTCACCGCCGACGGTTATCCGATCAACTACGGCACCAGCTTCATCATGACGGTGGACTACACGCAGGGTGCCCCGCGCGCGTGGGCCTTCCTCACGTACTCCAACACCGGCGACCGCACGTCTGCGTTGTTCGATGCCCAGCTGAAGCGCTTCAGCGAGAAGGACTGGCGCGACGTGTTGTTCACCGACGAACAGATCGCGGCTGACCCGGAGTTGGTGGAAACGGTGGTGTTCGGGGACTGACGGTCGTTCGACGCGATCACTGGTCCGGCTGGCCGTCGAAGACGGGGTCCAGTCGCAACTCGGGCTCGTCGTTCATGAGACGTTGCAGGCGGTACTTGTTCTCGAACAACGCCACCATCTCGTCGTTGGCCCGATACAG
>JAURHL010000263.1 GCA_030833305.1 Acidimicrobiales bacterium
CATGATGCGCAACACCCATTCCATGAGTGGGCGACTGTTGATACCCACGCGAGACAATTCGCGCATCAACGCTGGTCGACCAATCACGCGGGCAAACAACCTCGCCACCTTGAAGTACTGGCCGTATTCGTCGTCGAGCAACGACTGATAGCGCTGAAGTGCGGCCGGGTCGTTGTTCTTGATGGCATCGGCCAGCACGTCGGCAGCGATGCGCGCGGTTTCGTAGGCGTAGTCGATGCCCTCACCGTTGAACGGGTTCACACTTCCCGCCGCATCGCCAACAACGAGATACGTCGGTCCCGACTTCGGTCCGACGGAGCCACCCATGGGAATACGTCCGGACGTGGCTTTCTGGGTGGGATGATCGGGATCGATCTCCCAACGTTCGGCGACCGTTCGGGCGTACTCGTCGAGCAAGTGCGTGGTGTTCACGCTCTTGAAATCGCGGAAGGTGGAGAGAAGTCCCACACCGATGTTCACCGTGCCGTCTCCAACCGGGAAGATCCATCCGTAACCCGGCAACGGATTGCCGTTCCGATCCTTCACGTCGAGAGCCGACTCGATCCATGGCTCCGCGTGTCGCGGCGTTTCCCAGTACGTACGAATCGCGGTGCCGTAGGGCCACTCTTTCGTTCGAAATGTTCCGAGAGCTCGACCGAAACGACTGTTGGCGCCGTCGGCGACGATCACGTACTTGGCGGTGATATCGACGGGCGTTTCCGAACCTTGCGCGAGCACGCTCGCACCACGCACGAAGCCGCGATCGAGAACGGGAGCAACCGCTTCATGACCTTCGAGCAACGTGGCGCCGGCCTGCACAGCGTTGCGCGCGACCATGGTGTCCAACTCGCGACGACGGACCACGTAACCGTGTTGTGGATAGATCGGGTGCGCGGGCCACTGAAGTTCGAGTGCCCTGCCGTGCGCAGTGGCCCGAAGACCGTCGTAGCGGTGGAACTGTGCGAGTTGGTCTCCCAGTCCCATGTCGTCGATCTGTTTCACCGCGCGCGGGGTGAGACCGTCCCCGCATGTCTTCTCCCGCGGAAAGGTCTTCCTATCGATCATGACCACGTCCAGTCCGTGCCGGGCGAGCCAGTAGCCGGCGGCGGCGCCGGCCGGACCGGCACCGACGACAAGGACATCGTGCTGGGAGGTCATGTCGTCAGTGTTGCCTCGGCCGGGCGGTCACGCCCATCCGAAGTCGACACGAATCTGCGATGACCGGCTCAGCCGGCCGCGATCTCCTGATCGGCGGACGTGCCCAATCGGGGGGCAGTTCCCACGCCGGGCAGGCTCTCGAAGGTCACGGAGCCATCTTCGAGGCCCAGGAAGATGGCACTTTCCTCAGAACACCACTTTTCGTACTCCTCAGCCCATTCCCCAGTCTCATCAGCACCGGAAATGTCATAACGAATATGGCAGACGAGGCCCAGAATTTCGTATTCGGTCAACGCGCCACCTGCCATGGAGCCTTGGGCGGGCATGGCGCTGCCGTTGTACGAACGGGGGTAATGAGCCCCACCTTCGCGATTTGGATCTCCGTACGACGCCACCCCGGCCGCTTCGTAGGCCTCAGTGCCGTTGTAGACCCAGTTCAACATGTCCTCGATGTGGGGGAAGGTCTTTTGGGACTCGCCGTCTTTCAGGACCCGCCCCGCACCGCCACCGCCGTCGGCGCCGTGGCAGCTCGCGCAGGCCCCGTACTGCTCGATACCGATGGCGATCGGCCCCGAAGCCTCGGCTTTTTGGGGTTGCAAGCCGCGCACATACATGAACAGAAAGATGGGCATCAATGCCAAGGTGCCCATAGCCCAATAGGGGATTCGACCCCGGGACTTGGCGGCAGCCACATGCGGGGCGTCAGGCTTCGAAACAGGCTTCTGAGCAGGTATTTCGGCGGCGGCTCGAGCCACGGGAGCGGCAGGCTCGGTGGTGGCCGGGACGGCCGCGGCGCCGGCATCGGATGACGCACCGCCCGCCTTGCGGTCGCGAGAGCGCTTGAGAAGGTGCTCGGGAATCTCGGTCACAGACCTGTCCTTTCGGAGATTGGTCGGTCGGGGGTAACAAGAACGATACGAAATGGGCCATCGCGACGTGCGACAGTCCGGACTCAACACTAGAGGGCGGCGAGGCCGGAGATGGAATTCCTCGTGGGGAATTCATGAGTCGGTACGTTGCACTTGCGCACAACCCCTCGGTCTCACGGGGATGGCGTGATAGACCCATTCAATGTCGTGGTGTTCGCACGACTCACCCCCTTCGAATTCGACTCCATCGGCCGTGACTCGTGTGACGGTCAACCGTGTTTCGTTTCGCAGTGAGTTGGGTCGTCGAAGACCTCCGACGACTACAGTTCT
>JAURHL010000264.1 GCA_030833305.1 Acidimicrobiales bacterium
CGATCGACCGACAATTCGATGAGGCGACCCCACCGCACCTCGGGGTCGGCGTCGTGATCGTCCAGATTGGTGAGATCGGGGGCGTCGGCGTCCTCGATCTCGGCCGATGAGCGCAGAGCCCGGTGAAGGATGCGCGCCACCTCGAGGGTGAAATACCAACCCTCGGGAACTCCGTCGACGGACGTCGTGGAGCTGACGAAGTCGAGGTTGGTCTCGTTGTCGGTGGCGCCTTTCCAGTGACGACGGATCGCCGCGGTCACCTTGCGCAACGGGTGAACCCATTGGGGTCGAACCTTGCGGACACCGGCCAGAAGTTCGTTGTGCGACTTCGTGCCCGCGGTGGCGGCGACCATGTGGACGAGCTCGTTCCACTCGAGGCACTCGGCGAGCCGCTCTCCGGTTCGGCGCTCACTGCCGTCCGACAGGAACTTCATGACGGGGAAGCCCGCCACGCCGGTGAGCATGTTGACGCGGAACTCCTCGGCCACCACCACGGTGTCGTGAGCGAGGTAGGCGTACGACTCCGGGATGACGATGGTGACGGGACTCACCTTGGCGTGCATCAATTCGTGGGCCCGTATGCAACGTGACGTCTCATCGGAACCCAAAGGCACGCGCATGCGGTGGGTGACGAGGTTGGTGAACGCTTCGCCACGACGAGGCGCACCCTCCTCGACGACCCACGGACGTGCCGCTATGTCGTCACGTTCGAGCCATTCGGGCATCGCCACGTGGCGACCCGTCATGATGCCTTCTTCGCGGGTCGCTTACTGACGGCGTCCACTCGGATGGCGTCGAGGATGTCCTTGGAGTGGTTGCCGAAGATCAGGAACGCGGCGCGCTCCAGGTCCATGCCGCTCTCGCGAAGGCGATCGAAGGCCATGAACGAACGCACGCTGAACCGACGGGCCTTGTCGGCCGCCGCCGCGGCCGCCGCCGGTGCGCGCAGGTACGGAGACAGTCGAGCCAGAGCGCCGGGATGCGGTTGGTCGATGCGGATGGCCACCGGGAAGCGATCTTTCAACGCCACCGGCAAGTCCCGCATGTCCTCGACGTTGGTGGTCATGATGACGCTGAATCCCGGACGCGGGCGGTGCACCACGCCGCTGTCGGGATGTTGCCATGACGCGCTTTCCACGTTGTCGAACATGTTCAACAACAACGACAGCACGTCACCCGATGCACGGTCGATCTCGTCGGCCACGATGCGACCACCGATCGAGCCATTGCCGTCCCATGCTTTGAGGACACTGCCGTCGAGCCACTTCCAGGTGCCGTCGGCGGTGGGCATGAAGTGCCCCGTCACGTCGGCGGCGGTCATGTCCTCGTTGCAGATGAGTCGATACGCGCCTCCGGCGACGTCGCCCAACGTGAGACCGGCGTACGTCTTTCCGGTCCCGGGAGGGCCGAAGAGCACGAGGCGATCGATGCCGGCGGCCAGGGCATCGCGCACGTCCCGCCAACAGGAGGGGAGTTGAGTCGCGTCGTCGGGTGCGGGGGTCGTGGGAGCCACGACGCTCTCGGGAGGCGCCGGTCGTTTGGGGGTTCTGGTGGGGGACGGTGTGGTCATGGATGTCTCCTTCGCTGGCTTGGATCCGAGGGTGGGTTCCGTGGATGCCGAGCCGTCGCCACCGAGTCTGATGACACGGTGGCGGTCGGTTCCGGCGCTCATTTGGGCACCCGGATGGGAGAACGATCCATGGACCGGTGATTGTGTGGTTCCGGAGCCAGGAACCTTTGGCCGTCGAGGATTTCACGCTGGGTTTTTTCGGAGTGGAAGGGCAACAGTCGCATCTGGCGACGCCATTCGAGGTACTGCCCCTTGGTGAGACGGGCGCGCTGCTCGGAACGTTGGGCGCGACGCCGGGCGTTCTTCTGCCGGAAGGCCTCGGTGCGGGTCGCCCGCTTGGTGGCCGATGAGTTCGAGATGGGGGATGGATTCGCTGGTTTCGTGGTCATGTCTCAATGAACGACACGACATGACAAAAATGTGCGCTCGAGAACTCGAGCTAACCCACTTATGCCCTAGGCACCCTCGACGTCCCGTATTTGCCGATTACTTCTTTGACGTTAGATGCCGCAACTTCGAGGTATGGCCACGGAAGTGGATCGCTGGGAGCCATCAACGCATCCATGTGTACTTTCGGCTTGTTGTTGACCTGCCACCTAACATCCCCAACAAATCGCTCTCCGTTGGCGCCAGTAACAACAAGTTTGCGAGGGGCGAGCAACTTGATCGCAGCTGGACGTCGACTTTGGGGACTCAGCTTCACCACACGATCAGGTTTGCCGGATGATGAAGAGACAAGCGGGC
>JAURHL010000265.1 GCA_030833305.1 Acidimicrobiales bacterium
GGGCGATGATTCCATTCGTGCCTTGATCACCGTGGCCGGCAACCCGGTGTTGTCGACACCCCACTCGACGCAGTTGGACGCCGCGTTGGGCGAGTTGGAGTTGATGATCAGTGTCGACATCTATCTGAACGAGACCACGCGACACGCCGACGTGATTCTTCCTCCACCGTCGCAGTTGCAGCGCGATCACTACGACGTGTTCTTGTTGCAATACGCGGTGCGCAACGTGGCGAACTACAGCGAACCGGTGCTCGCTCGCGACGAGGGTCAACCCGACGAGTGGGAGATCCTGGCCAAACTCGGCTTGATCGCCGCGGGACTCGGTCCCGACGCTGATGCGGCGGTCGCCGACGACCAAGGGATCGAGAGTCTCGTTCGTTCGGCGGTGTCGGACACTTCCTCTCCCGTTCACGGTCGTGACGCGAACGAGATCCGTGCGGCTCTCGACGCTTCGGGTCGGCGCGGGCCGGCGCGCATGTTGGATCTGATGCTGCAAACCGGCCCGTACGGCGCGGCCTTCGGAGCGAATCCGGGTGGAGCGAGCCTCGATCTGTTGCTCGCGAATCCGCACGGTGTCGACTTCGGCGCCTTGGGGGAGCGATTGCCCGAGGCGTTGCGCACGCGAACGGGCAAGGTGGAGTTGGCCCCCGAACCTTTGGTCGCCGACGTCGCGCGTTTGCGTGACGCGATCGACGAATTGACTTCTCGCTCGATGGTGTTGGTCGGACGTCGACATCTGAAGTCGAACAATTCGTGGATGCACAACAGCGGTGTCTTGATGAAGGGCTCGATGGATTGTTCGTTGCAGATGCACCCGACGGACGCCGAACGACTCGGTCTCGAGAATGATGCACTTGCAACAATCTCGTCGCGCGTCGGAAGCGTGATCGCGCCGGTCGAAATCACGACCGACATTCGTCCCGGGGTGGTGAGCCTGCCCCACGGATGGGGTCACTCGTCCCCGGGTACGAAGATGTCGGTTGCCGCCGGCCGAGCGGGGGTGAATTCGAACATCCTCAGCGATGATCGGGCCCTGGACCCACTGTCGGGCACCTCGGTGCTGAACGGCATCCCGGTCGACATCGCCCCTGCTCAGTGACCACAGGGTGGCCGCGAGGGCGAATCGGGGGTTTCCCACAGGCTTCTGCACACCCCATCAACAGGGTTTTCCCCTGCTAAAGGCCACAAATTCACAGGGTTATCCTCTCGTTCTCCACAGAGTGCCTGCTTTACAGTGACGTCCAAGTCGGAGGCGGTACGGCGGTGTGGCGAGTGGCTCGCAGAGCGTGTGTGCGGGGCAGCTTGGGAACCTCACAGATCCTGGACCTGCGCGGTCGTACCGCCTCCACTGCTCGTCAGGGACCGGTTTCGACCCCTGCTAGCAGGGGTGACGCGACAATCGTTGACAAGCACGTAACTACACTGCTGTAATCTCACTACAACTTGTGGTGGAAAGAGCGGTGGGGGACCGTAGACACCACATCTTGTGCTCATAGCAGACCATCCGGCCCGCTCCGGCGACCCCTTCGAGGGGGCCACCGGCACGGGTCGGAACCATCTTCACGACACTTTTTCGTCTCATAGCCGCAATCCATCGTTCAGAGAATCAGGAGAATCCCATGTCACTCGCACCGGACCGCCTCGCCATTGGCATCCGTCGTCACTTCACCGCCCCCGGTGTGCATCCCTACGACCAGGTGGTCTGGGAGAAGCGTGACGCCCGCATCTCCAACTGGAAGGACGGCTCGGTCGCTTTCGAGCAGCTGGGTGTGGAGTTCCCCGTCACCTGGTCGCTGAACGCCACCAACATCGTGGCCCAGAAGTACTTCCGCGGTACCCCGGGCACCGACGAGCGCGAGTCCTCCTTGCGCCAGGTGATCGACCGCGTGGCCGACACCATCACCACGTGGGGTCGCGAGGGCGGCTACTTCGTGGACGACGCCGAGGCCGACAACTTCCGGGACGAGTTGAAGTTCATCCTCGTCACCCAGCGCGCGGCCTTCAACAGCCCGGTGTGGTTCAACATCGGCGTCAACGGTGTACCGCAACAAGCCAGTGCATGTTTCATCTTGGCTGTTGACGACACGATGGATGCGATCTTGAATTGGTACAAAGAAGAAGGCACCATCTTCAAGGGTGGTTCGGGTGCGGGCATCAACTTGTCCAAGATCCGCTCCAGCGCCGAACTGTTGCAGGGCGGCGGAACGGCATCAGGTCCGGTGTCGTTCATGCGTGGCGCCGACGCCTCGGCCGGCACCATCAAGTCGTTGGTCTTGCACTTGACCATGTTGATGGGGGCGCCCGCGAT
>JAURHL010000266.1 GCA_030833305.1 Acidimicrobiales bacterium
TGATCTCGTCACCCGGCAGGATCACCACCGACGCGTCCACCCATCCGTTGGCGGCCATCAGATCGGAGGCTTCGACACCCAATTTGTCGGCGATGCGCGAGATGCAACAGTCGCCGTCGACCACGGTGTACTTGGTGTACTGGGTGTTGTCGGGCGACGGTGTCGTGCTGTCGGTCGGCATCGGCAGCCCCGGAAGGGTCGTGGTCTGATTCGCGGTGGGCGGAATCAGGATCGATGCACCGATCGCGAGTGGGTGCAACACACCTTCGGGCCAATTGTTGTAGGCCGCCAATTCGTCGGGCTCGATCCCGAACTTGGCGGCGATGCCGTACACGGAATCGCCCTTGACGATGGTGTACGCCATCGGCGGAGGCAAGGTGTTCGCCGGATCGAGGGTGGTCACGACCGACGGTGGGGTCGTGGCGTAGTTGGTGCTGCTCAAGGGGCGCAACGTGGTGGCCGTGGCCCCCGGATCGCTGCCACACGCCGCCACCACCGACAATCCGACGAGGCCGAAGGCCAGGGTGGTCAAACGCTTCGTCAACACGCTCGTCAATCTAGATCGCCGGACCCCTCGGAACATGGCAGACCGTGTTGCGAGCCGACGTGAAAGTTCTCACGAGACGTCGAACGAGACGTCAGACCAGGGGTCGAGCCGTGGGCGGAATGGGGGCCGGAAGCGTCGTCTCCCCCATCAGCCGCTCATCGACACCGGCCGCACACGCGCGACCTTCGGCGATGGCCCACACGATGAGGCTCTGTCCGCGCCCCATGTCGCCGGCCACGAACACCCCGGGCACGTTCGACATGTAGTTCTCGTCGCGTTTCAGGTTGCCCCGCTCGTCGAACTCGACGCCCAACTTGTCGAGCCAGCCACCCTTCTCGGGCCCGACGAAGCCCATGGCCAGGAAGACGAAGTCGGCCGGAATCTCTCGATCGGTTCCCTCCACCTTGACGAAGCGACCGTCTTTCATCTCGACCTCGTGCAGACGAAGTGCCTTCACCCGACCATTACCGTCGTCGACGAATCGCTCCGTGTTGACGCTGTACAGACGCTCGCCACCTTCCTCGTGGGCGGAGGTGACCTTGTACACCATGGCGAACTGCGGCCACGGGTTGTTGCCACCCCGCGTCTGGGGTGGCTGGGGCATGATCTCGAGCTGGGTCACCGACGCCGCGCCCTGACGATGCGCCGTGCCCAAGCAGTCGGCGCCGGTGTCACCGCCACCGATGATCACGACGTGCTTGCCCTTCACGTTGATCGGTGAATCAGCCAGGTCACCTTCCTGAACCCGATTCGCGTACGGCAGGTATTCCATCGCTTGATGGATACCCGCCAGCTCACGACCCGGAACCGGAAGGTCGCGCCACGCGGTCGCGCCGCACGCCAGCACCACCGCGTCGTGCGAAGCCATCAGGACGTCGATGTCGACGTTCTGTCCGACGATCGCGTTGGTACGGAACTCGGTCCCCTCGGCTTCCATCTGTGCGATTCGCCGATCGAGATGACGCTTCTCCATCTTGAACTCGGGGATGCCGTAGCGGAGCAATCCGCCGATGCGATCGGCGCGCTCGAGCACCACCACCTCGTGTCCGGCTCGCGTGAGTTGCTGGGCGACGGCCAAACCCGCCGGACCCGAACCGATCACCGCCACCCGACGACCGGTCTTGACCGACGGCACCTGGGGCACCACCCATCCCTCGGACCACGCTCGGTCGATGATCTCCACCTCGACCTGCTTGATCGCCACCGGATTCGCGTTGATGCCCACCACACAGGCCGACTCACAAGGAGCCGGGCACAGTCGGCCGGTGAACTCGGGGAAGTTGTTCGTGGCGTGCAGGCGGTCGATGGCGTCACGCCAATGATCGCGATACACGAGGTCGTTCCAGTCGGGGATGAGGTTGCCCAAGGGGCACCCGTTGTTGCAGAACGGAATACCACAATCCATGCAACGACCGGCCTGCGCCTTCAGAGCGTCGGCCTCGAACGGCTCGTACACCTCTTTCCAGTCGCGCAGTCGCACCGGCACCGGTCGATGCTTGGGTGTCTGGCGTTCCCACTTCAGGAATCCGGTCGTCTCACCCACGGGCCACCTCCATCACTCGCTCGGCGGTCCTCTCCTCGGACCACCCGTTCTTCTCCGCCTCCTCGAACACGCCGAGGACCGCCTTGTAGTCGCGCGGCATCACCTTGCGGAACCGCGGCACCTCCACGGTCCACGCCGCGAGGATCTTCGCCCCCACCTCGGAACCGGTCAGGTCCATGTGACGCTCGAGGGTGGCGCG
>JAURHL010000267.1 GCA_030833305.1 Acidimicrobiales bacterium
CCTCGTCGTCGTCCTCGTCGGTGATCCCGAGGATCGTGCCCAGGATCAAGCGCACAGCGTTCAGTGAGACGACGAAGGCGTTCAGTTGCTCGGCGGTCAACGCGGTCATCGCGGTGTCGGCCAGCAACTCGTCGATGCGTCCGATCGAGTCGAGGCGGCTGGCCACCAGTTCGTCGCGCATGAGCCGTTGGTACTCGGCTTCGGCGTCGGCGTCCTGGCCGCTGGCGTTCGTGTACGCCGGGGGGAACAGACGCCCCATCTTCGGATCACCGGCGGGCAACGAGGTCAACAGTTCGCGCACCTCGCCCACCAACCGTCGAACGAAATGTCGTTCCTCTTCGTCGAGGTTGATGGCGTACCCGTTGCGGCGGGCTTCGAATGGTGGTCGACGACGCGCCATTTCAGTCGTCGCCGTCCTTCTGCATGGTGGCCCACAGACCGTGCTCGTGCAGTCGATACACGTCCATCTCGGCCTTCTCGCGATTGCCCGAGGACACCACGGCCTTGCCCTTTTCGTGCACGTCGAGCATCAGTTCGGTGGCCTTCTCCAAGCTGTAACCGAAGAGTTTCTGGAACACGAAGGTGACGTAACTCATCAGATTGATGGGGTCGTTCCAGACCAGGACGATCCACGGCTTGTCGAGCGCGGTCGACTCGTCGACCTCGGGTCGCACGATGGTCGAGGGAGCCGCGGCGACGAGAGTCACGCCATCTCCTTGCACGGCTTCATTGTCACGGTTGGTTGTGCGTTTCGCACCCCCATACGATCAGTTGTGATGTCCGTCGGATCCCGTCCCCTCGTGCCGTCGCGGCTGGCACCGGGCGGCGTCGCCGCGCACGGCCCACGGCGCGCCCCCACCACCATGCTCGGGGGGTACGTGGCGCTCATGAAATTGCGGGTGGTCGAGTTGCTGCTCATCACGACCGTCCCGACCATGGTGCTGGCCGAGAAGGGCTGGCCGTCGTGGGGCTTGGTGGTGGTGACCCTGATCGGGGGGACCTTGGCCGCGGGCGGGGCCAATGCCATCAACATGTACATCGATCGCGATATCGACGCCCTGATGGAGCGGACCAAGGGTCGCCCGCTGGTGACCGGATTGATCGCCCCCAAGAATGCCTTGATTTTTGCATTGTCCCTGCAAGTGGCGGCTTTCGTGGTGCTCTGGGTCGGGGCCAACCTGCTCTCGGCGGTGCTCACCTTGTCGGCCACGCTCTTCTACGTGTTCGTGTACACCATTTGGTTGAAACGGACGAGTCGCCAGAACATCGTCATCGGGGGAGCCGCCGGGGCGGTTCCGGTGCTGGTGGGCTGGTCGGCGGTGCAGAATTCTCTGGCCTGGGAGCCGTTTATCCTGTTCACAGCCATTTTCTTGTGGACCCCACCTCATTTTTGGGCCCTGGCCATCAAGCACGCCGACGATTACAAGGCCGCCCAGGTTCCCATGCTGCCCACCGTCGTTCCCATGCGCCAGACCATCGTCTCGATGCTCGTCTACACGGTGTTGTTAACCGCCGTGAGCCTCGTCTTGGGGCCAGTGGCCGGTCTGGGACCGATCTACATGGTGTCGGCGGCGGTTCTGGGGTTGGGATTCATTCTGAGTGCGGTCGACCTCGGTCGTCACCCCACGCCGGCACGGTCGATGCGGGTGTTCGGGTTCTCGATCACCTACGTGACGGTGCTCTTCGTGGCCTTGGCCGTCGACGTCTTGGTCGAGCACGGCATCTGATCACAAGCGCACGACGTGTGACCCGTGACGATCGGACGGGATTTCGGTCTGAGCAGGGAGAAATGGGTAATGTCGGTCACGGAAAATCGTGTTGAAACCCCCGAGGAACGCGGACAAGCCGCGCCCCTCTCGTTGCGCGTGAAGCGAGCCATTTCGAATGACATCAATTGATACGCACCACGCCGCCGGAACCGCAGCGGCTCCCCCCGCAGTCGCCGTGTGGATCACGTCGGCCGACCACAAGCAGGTCGGTCGGTTGTACGCCGGCACCGGACTCGTCGGTCTGTTGGCCGGTCTCGTGCTGGCGGTGCTCGTTGCGTTCGAACGCATCGACGCCGAGGGTTATCAGTTGCTGGACACCGACTCGGCCACGCAGGTCCTGGCCGCGGCGCGCCTTCTGCTGACGTTCGGCGCGGTCGCTCCCTTGTTGCTCGGTCTCGCGGTGGCCATCGTGCCGTTGTCGGTGTGGATCCTCTGGAAGACCCGCTTCGGACTGCGTCTGCGGTCGAGTGGTGAGTCGCCGCAGGCCGGCGAGAGCCTCGGTGTGAACATCGTGC
>JAURHL010000268.1 GCA_030833305.1 Acidimicrobiales bacterium
ACGCTCACCGTCGGGTCGTTGCTCCAAGTGCTTTTTCTGCTCGGCGACATCCACGGCACGTCGATCTTCGGGGCGGTCGGCAAACTCTCGGACTCCTTCGACTCGACCGCGCTCGGCATGACCACCTTGCGGCTCTTCGTGGGCATCACCGTCCTTTGCGTGTCGTTCGTCCAATTCGCCGAATCCGATGAGGAACGCGTTTCTCGTTCGATGATCGGACTCCTCGGCCTGTTCGGCCTCGCTCTCGCGTTCACCGGCCACTCCCGCTCGCGGGCCTGGCCGGTGCTGGGCGTTCCGGCCGACGTCGCCCACACCGCTGCCATTGCCACGTGGCTGGGTGGCCTCGCCATCTTGTTGTTGGTGGTCCTACCGATGGTCGACGACCGCGACGCCCTCGAGACGTTCCGCCGATTCGGCCGCCTCGCGACCATCGCGGTTCCGGTCATGATCGGAACCGGCGTCGTGCAAACGTTGCGACTACACGGGGGCATCACCACCCTCTTCTCACAAACGCACGGACGAGTGTTGCTGCTCAAACTGGTGCTGGTCGTCGGCATGCTCGCGCTGGCCAACAAGAGCCGGAAGCTCAACCTGCGACGAATCGCCGACGAGGCGGGGCGCGTGGCCACCCGTCGCCAGCAACTCACCCGGGCCGCACTCACCGAATGCGCGGTCGGCGGTACGGTGGTGGCAGTGACTGCCATTCTCGTCACCTCGAATTTCGGATGACACGGACAGGAGACAGCCAAATGAAACGTCGCACGTTCACCCTCGCGATGTCGGCACTGATTCTCGTTGCATGCGGGGGCTCCGACGAATCGGTCGACGCCGACGTCATGTTCGCCCAGATGATGATCCCGCATCATGAGCAAGCGATCGAACTCGCCGACATCGCTCTCGATCCGACGGTCGAGGCCGGCGACGAGGTGAAGACACTCGCCGCCGCCATCAAGGCGGCCCAGGATCCCGAGGTCGAGATGATGACCACCATGCTCCAATCATGGGGCGAGCCCCTGTTCCTCGACGAGGGCATGGATCACAGTTCGATGATGAGCGGCATGGTTTCCAGTGACGACATGGCCGAATTGGAGACCTTGCGTGGTCCCGAGTTCGACACCGCCTGGTTGAAGGCGATGATCGCACATCATGAAGGCGCGATCGACATGGCCAACGATGTCATCGAAGATGGCGACGATGCCGACACGGCCGAGTTGGCCCGAAAGATCATCGACGGACAGGCCGTCGAAATCGAAACGATGAAGGGCCTACTCGGCGAGTAAGCGCCGAACTCGCCGGTCGAGGACTTCGCGTCAAGTGGCACGAAGCCCCACCAAGTTGGTCGGTCACTCCACGCGCAGACCGGAGATCGCGCGGGCGATCACCAGCTGCTGGATCTCGCTCGTTCCCTCGAAGATGGTGTGAATCTTGGCGTCACGGTGCCAACGTTCAACTGGATATTCGCGCGTGTAGCCGTAGCCACCCAAAATCTGAATCGCATCTTCGGTAACGCGCACTGACATCTCTGATGCGTAGTACTTGCTCTGTGAACCTTCGGCGTTCTTGTAGCCGCCGTTCTTTGCCAGCCACGATGCACGCCAAATGAGCAAACGTGCTGCATCAATTTGAGTGATCATGTTGGCAAGTTTGAACGCAATTGCTTGGTTCATGATGATCGGCTTGCCGAACGCCACGCGATTCTTGGCGTCATCCAGAGCGATCTCGTAGGCGCCCCGTGCGATACCCGACGCCTGCGCCCCGACCGAGGCGAAGCGGCCTGACCGGCGCGCACGAACTCGGTCCGATACCGTTCCTCCATCGATCGATCGAACAAGACCTCCTCGACGTCCGTCGTCGTCCGCGGCCTCTCCTTGGCCCTGGTCGTCATCTTCCTCGGAATCGGGGCCGACGTCGCACGCGCCCACAACTCGTACGACTCGAGCACCCCTGCCGACGGTGACGTCCTCGGGGTCTCGCCCTCGGAGTGGACGATCACCTTCGCCAAGGAGGTGCCCTTGGACTCGGCCTCGGCCGAGATCATCACTGCCGACGGAGTTCGCGCCGATCTCGGGGCCGCCCTCGCGGGCCCCCAATCGAACGTCATCCGATTCGTCCTTCCCGAGAATCTGTCGGGGGCGATCGGTCTCCGCTGGAAATTGATCGGTCAAGACGGCCACGTGGTCTCGGGTCGGGTCGGGTTCACGGTCGACACGACGATCACGACACCAGGCGCCGTGCCACCGTCGACACCGACGACGACTGCGACCACCGAA
>JAURHL010000269.1 GCA_030833305.1 Acidimicrobiales bacterium
AAGGACCTTGGCTTCAACACCATCCGCATGCCGTTCTCCGTGCAGGCGGTGAACTCGTCGTCCACCAATGGCATCGACTACGGCGGAGGCAAGAACGCCGAACTTGCCGGCAAGACCCCGCTGCAGGTCATGGACATCATCATCACCGAGGCGGACCGCCTTGGGCTCATGGTGATCCTCGACAACCACTCTCTCGCTGACGACGGCTTCATGTACGACCTCTGGTACGGACAGAACGGCTACAGCGAGGCCGACTGGATCGCCACATGGAAGATGATGGCCCAGCGGTACGGCGACGACGACAATGTCGTGGCCTTCGATCTCAAGAACGAACCGCACGGCCGCGCCACCTGGGGTGATGGCTCCGCGACGGACTGGCGGCGCGCCGCCGAGCGAGCCGGCAACGCGGTGCTCGCCATCGCGCCACAGAAGCTGATCGTCGTGGAAGGCATCGAGGGCGCCGTCGCCGGTGGGCAGCAGCTCGACCGGCACTGGTGGGGCGGCAATCTGGAGGGTGTGCGCAACAACCCGGTGCGCTTGAACGTTGCCGACCGTCTCGTCTACTCACCGCACGAGTACGGTCCCGGCGTCTTCGCCCAACCCTGGTTCAGCGACCCGAACATGTCCGCCATCCTGGCCGACCGCTGGCAGAAGGGCTTCGGCTACATCCACGATCAGCGCATCGCCCCCATCCTCATCGGTGAGTTTGGCGCCAAGAACGTCACGACCGACACCGTCGAAGGCCGCTGGATCACGCAGTTCACCGACTACCTCGCAGCCAAGGGCATGAGCTGGACCTTCTGGTCCTGGAACCCCAACTCCGGCGACACCGGTGGCGTGCTCACTGACGACTGGCGCACGGTGCACGCCGACAAGATGGCGCTGCTGAGTTCCATGATGGGCAGTACGCCGACGCCGACCCCCACGCCGACGCCGACTCCGACGCCTACTCCGACGCCTACTCCGACGCCTACTCCGACTCCGACGCCTACTCCGACGGTTCCCGGCGCTCTCACGACATCGCTGGTTGTGGACTCTCAATGGGGCAGTGGCATGTGCGTGCACCTGGCGATGGCCAACGGCACCTCCTCAACGCAGAACTGGTCCACGGTCGATGTGGCGATCTCCGGTTCACTCACCAGCGTGTGGAATGCCAGCACCAGCAGCAACGGCTCCCTCACGCGGCTGACCGCACCCACGTGGGCACGCACCGTGCCCGCCGGATCGACGTACACCGCAACCGGTCTGTGTGTGAACGGCACTGTGTCCCTCGCGGGACAGCCCACGCCGACACCCACGCCGACACCCACGCCCACGCCCACACCCACGCCCACACCCACACCCACACCCACACCCACGCCCACGCCCACGCCCACGCCGATTGGCGGCGACCGACTGGTGGTGGACTCCACCTGGGCCAATGGCATGTGTGCGCACCTTGAACTCGTCGCACCGGTTCCCAGCACGGTGACGTTGACCGTCACCGGTTCGGTCACCAGCCTGTGGAACGCGAAATCGACACGATCAGGTGACACCCTCACCCTGACGCTGCCGAGCTGGGCATTGACACGCTCCCTGCACAAGGACACCGGTCTCTGCGTAAGCGGTGGCACCGTCACGGTCAAGCGCCTCCGCTAGCCTCACGGCATGAACTCACGCCCTCGCACGCTCCTCGCCACGCTCGCTGCCACCGCTGCGGCACTCACTCTCGCCGCCTGCGGCGGAGGTAGCAGCGGTGCCAGCACGTTGTCGGTCGACGACGTCGTCCCCCGGCTCACCGATGCAGGGATCGAGTGCACCGACTCCTCCGTGGAGGCTCTCGAGGACGGGGTCGTCGCCCGCGCCGTGACCTGCCTGGTCGGCACCACGGGCGCGGTTGTCGTCGCCGTCGCCGACACCGTCGAGGATTTCGACGAGGTCAAGTCGACCCTGTGCGCCGATGCGGCAGGCAGGGGCAGTGAGTCGGAGATCGCCTACGGTGCCAACTGGCTCGCAGTGGCCGCCTCCGACAACAATGGCGTCACCACCCAGCAGGCGGCCGAGGCCCTCGGTGGTGAGAGCAGCAACGTCGCGGACTTCTGTGGCTAGTCCGCGAAGGCAGACAGGTCGTTAGATAACCCCGCCGCCACGCTCATCGGCGCTAGAGAACTTCTGCACGACGTAGATCGGGATGATCGACACGATGACCAAGGCCGCGGCGACGACGTTGACGATCGGGGCCTGGTTGGGGCGGAAGAGGTTCTGATAGATCCAG
>JAURHL010000026.1 GCA_030833305.1 Acidimicrobiales bacterium
CCGAGCGCGCGCAGTTCTCGTGGACCACGCCCTTTGGACAGTTGACCCCGGCTTCGTGGGTGGCCATGGTGGCGCGTCGCTACATGCACTTGTACGGCGCCACCTCCGAGGACTTCGGGCGGGTCGCGGTGGCCGGCCGCAAACACGCGGCCAACAACCCGGCCGCGTGGTTCCACAACGAACCCATCACGCTCGAGGAGCATCAGGCCAGCCGTTGGATCGTGGATCCGTTGCACCTGCTCGATTGCTGCCAGGAGAGCGACGGCGGTCAGGCCCTGGTGGTGGTCAGCGCCGAGCGCGCTCGCGATCTCCCCAACACACCCGCTCTCATCGTCGCCGGCGCCCAGGGTGCCGGCGAGGAACAATGGACCATGACGTCGTTCTTCCGCGACGACATCGCCCAATTGCCCGAGATGAAGGTGGTCGCCGACGAACTCTGGACCTCGTCCGGGCTCACCCCGGCCGACATCCAGACCGCGATCCTGTACGACCACTTCACGCCGTACGTGCTCATGCAACTCGAGGAGTTCGGCTTCTGCGGTCGCGGTGAGGCCAAGGACTTCATCCGCGGGGGCGGCCTGGAACTCGGCGGCCGACTCCCCGCCAACACGCACGGCGGCCAACTCGGCGAGGCCTACATCCACGGCATGAACGGCATCGCCGAGGCGGTCCGCCAGATCCGGGGGACGAGCGTCAACCAGGTGGATAGTGTCGAGAACGTTCTCGTCACCGCGGGAACGGGGGTGCCCACGAGTGGGCTGATCCTGGGGGTCGATCGATGAGCCAAGACACGAACGATGCGTTGAGTTTCGAGAATCTCGACGTCATCTCCAACGACGCCTACCGCAACGGCCCGCCCCACGAGGTGTTCGCCGAACTCCGTCGCGAGGCCCCGATCGCGCGGCACCGCGGCATCGAAGCCGGCTACCCCGAATGGTTCTGGGCTCTCACCCGCCACGCCGACATCGTCGAGGTCAGCCGCAAGTTCCAGGTGTACTCGTCGGCCAAGAAGGGTTCGCTCATGAACCAGGACCGCCCCGACCTGGAGGCGGCGCGCTTGATGATCGACCTCGATCCGCCGGACCACACGCGACTCAAGAGCCTCGTCAACCGGGGCTTCACGCCCAAGGCCATGCGTATGCTCGAGGCCCACTTCCGCGAGGTGGCGGTCACGCTCATCGAGGAGGCCCTGGAGTCCGGCGAGGTCGACTTCGTCGACAAGGTCTCGGCCGAACTGCCGCTCATCGCCATCGCCGAGTTGGTGGGTATTCCGGTCGAGGATCGTCGCAAGGTCTTCGACTGGTCGAACACCATGATCGGTTCCACGGACCCCGACTTCAACCAGGATCCCAACGCCCCGATGATCGCGTCCATGGAGCTCTACGCCTACTCCAACGAGTTGGCATTGCAGCGCAAGGCCGATCCGAAGGACGACATCATCACCACGCTGATCTCCGAACACGACGGAGACGTGTTGTCCGAGCACGAGTTCGACCTCTTCATGTTGTTGCTCGCGGTGGCCGGCAACGAGACCACCCGCAACGGCATCAGCCACGGGACCCTGGCCATGATCGAGCACCCCGATCAGTGGGCCAAGTTGAAGGCCGACACCTCGCTCGTCACCTCGGCCGTCGAGGAGATCCTGCGGTGGGGCACCCCGGTGAACAACTTCGCGCGCACCGCGGTGTGCGACGTGGAACTGCACGGCGTCACCATCAAGGAGGGTGAGACGGTGAGCATGCTGTACCCGTCGGCCAACCGTGACGAAGCCGTGTTCAAGGATCCCGACACGTTCGACATCACGCGCAACCCCAACCCCCACGTCACCTTCGGTGGTGGTGGCCCGCACTTCTGCCTCGGCGCCAACCTGGCCCGTCTGGAAATGCGCATCTTGTTCGAGGAGATGGCCAAGCGTGTGGACACCATCGAACTCTCGGGTGAGGTGCGCAAGTTGCGCTCCAGTTTCATCCACGGCATCAAGACCTTGCCGGTGCGACTCACCCCCGCCAAGTAATCACCCACCCCACCGAGACATCAGGAGAACACCATGGGCAAGCCCGTCATCATCGAAGCCGGCCGCTCGGCCATCGGCAAGCGCAACGGTGCCTTCGCCGACACCCACGCGGTCACCCTGCTCGGTCGTATCCAGGCCGGGGTGTTGCAGCGCGCCGGCGTCGATCCGATGAGCCTGGGTCAGGTCGTGGGCGGATGCGTCACCCAGGCCGGAGAACAAGCCAGCAACGTGTCGCGCACCGCGTGGTTGAACGAGGGTCTGCCGTGGCAGGTGGCCGCCACCACCATCGACTGCCAGTGCGGTTCCAGCCAGCAAGCGAACCACATGATCCACAACATGATCGCGGCCGGGGTCATCGATTCGGGCATGGCCTGTGGAGTCGAGCACATGAGCAAGGTGTGGTTGGGTGCCAACGTTCCGCGTCTCGGTGAGGGCGCCGACGTCACCTTCCTGAACGGCAGTTCCAAGCCCGCTGACTTCGCTCTCGACATGCCCGACCAGTTCGGCGCCGCCGAGCGCATCGCCGGACGTCGGGGCATCACGCGCGCCGACGTCGATCACCTGGGTCTCATCTCGCAGCAAAAGGCCATTCGCGCCACCGAGGAAGGTCGCTTCGAGCGCGAGATCATCCCGGTGGAAGTCGTCGACGCCGACGGCAACACCGTCGTCGTCAGCCGCGACGGAGGCTTGCGCGAGACCACCGCCGAGAAGTTGGCGTCGTTGAACCCGGTGTTGCCCGACGGCATCCACACCGCCGGCAACAGCAGCCAGGTCAGCGACGGCGCCGCCGCCGTTCTCTGGATGGACGAGGACCGCGCCCGTGCCGAAGGACTGCGTCCCCGCGCGCACGCATCGTCGCCCAATGCCTCGTGGGCAGTGACCCCTACTACCACCTCGACGGACCGGTCGATTCGACGAAGAAAGTCCTCGAGATGGCAGGAATGACGTTGAAGGACATCGACATCGTCGAGATCAACGAGGCCTTCGCCAGCGTGGTGCTCAGTTGGGCCAACGTGCACGGTGTCAGCCGCGACGAGTTGATGACCAAGGTGAACGTGAACGGTGGCGCGATCGCGCTCGGTCATCCGGTCGGGTCGACCGGTAGCCGTCTGATCACCACGGCCCTGCACGAGTTGGAGCGCTCCGACAAGGAGTTCGCGCTGGTGACCATGTGCTGTGGCGGTGCGGTCTCCACCGGCACCATCATTCAACGAATCAGCTGAGCTGGCATCCGACGAATCGGCTGAATCAGCGCGTCGAGCGCACCAAACCCAAACCGGCGGTGGCCACCAGTTCGCGCTGGATCTCGTTCACGCCCCCACCGAACGTGTTGATCTGCGCGGCGCGCGCGGCCCGCTCGACCTCGCCGTGAATGACGGCGCCATCGGAACCGTCGCGCAGGTGCGACACGGGTCCGAGGATGCCTTGCATGATGCGGTACACCTCGACGGCGCGCTCGGTGCCGAACACTTTCACGGCGCTGGCCTCGGCCGGTCCGAGCGTGTTGTCGGCCACGCTCTGGGCCAACTTCCACGTCATGAGACGGATGGCGTCGAGCAACGCGTGGCACTTGGCCAGGTCCTGTTGCACCCACGCCACGTCGATCATCTTCTCGCCGCTGGCGCCACCGGACGCCGTGACCCGGCACCACGTGGTGACGTCGTCCAGCAAACGCTCGGTGAGACCCGACAAGGCGGCCAAGCCCACGCGCTCGTGGTTGAGCTGCATGGTGATGAGTTTCCAACCGCCGTTGATCTGACCGATCACGTTCTCCTTGGGCACCCGAACGTCGGTGTAGTACGTGGCCGTGGTGACCACACCACCGACCGTGACGATGGGGGTCCATTCGAAGCCCTTGGTGTTGGTGGGCACGATGATGATGCTGATGCCCTGATGCTTGGGGGCATCGGCGTCGGTGCGACAGGCCAACCACACGTAGTCGCTCTGATTGGCCCCCGACGTGTAGACCTTGTTGCCGTTGATGACCCATTCGTCGCCGTCCAATACGGCGGTGGTGCGCAGGCTGGCGAGGTCGGTGCCGGCCTCGGGCTCGGTGTATCCGATCGCGAAGTTGATCTCACCCTTCAGGATGCCGGTGAGGTACTGGTCCTTCTGCGCCTGCGTGCCATGCGCCATGATCGCCGGTCCGACGGTGTTCACCGTGACGAAGGGGAACGGCGCGTGAGCGCGCTGAATCTCGTCGAACATGATGAATTGATCGGTCGCCGGACGACCCTGACCACCGAACTCTTTCGGCCAACCGAGACCCAACCAACCGTCGGCGCCCATGCGGCGCACCAATTCGCGGAACAACGGCTTGCCTTCGCCCGATTCGCCCAACTCGGCGCGCACCTCGGGGGTGAGCATGGCCGCGAAATACTCGCGAAGTTCCTTGCGAAGAGCCTGCTGGTCGGGTGTTTCGGCGAGGTACATGAGCGAACCCTACCCCACGATCTGACGACCCCTCAGAAACGGAGCGGGCGAAATTCGACCGAATTTCTGTGACATGTGCGGTCCTTCGGCGGGGACCCGAGTCCGTCCGGGGCTGGAAGTTGTCAGTCTCGCGTCAATTCACCGACGGGTGGGTTCCATCCGCGCTCTCCCGCTAGACACGTCGCGTGCATTTGATCCACCCCCGTGTCGATGACGTACCCGTCGAGGTCGCCTACGACCTGAGCGGTCGCCCCCGACCCGACGATCGTCCATGGATCGTGATGTCGATGATCAGCACCGCCGACGGAGCGGTCTCTTTGGAGGGCAATTCGGCCCTTCTCGGGGGCCCCACCGACCGGGAGATCTTCCTGCATCTGCATCGCTCGGCCGACTGCGTCCTGGTCGGCGCCGAGACCGTCCGCCAGGACGGCTACACCCCGCTTCCCTCTCACCAGGTGCTCGTGGTGGTGTCCGAAACCGGCGACCTCGGGCGCAACGCCGTGGCACTCACGGCCTCCGGGAACACGCGCATCGTGGGCGGTGACGTGCGTGACATCGTGCGCGACCTACCGGGGCGCCTGTGCGTGCTCGAGGGCGGACCGAATCTCAACGCCCAGATGCTGGCCGCCGACCTGGTGGACGAGATATGTCTGACCATCGCGCCTCGCTTCGTCAGCGGTGTCAGTCAGCGCATCGCCACCGGTCCGCTCGCCCTGCGCGAACCGTGGGATCTGGCCCACGTCGCCACCGACGAGGGCTTCGTGTTCCTGCGTTACTTGCGCACGTCGTCGGGCGACTGAGGCATCGCACCCAGCTTCGGTACCGTGTTCGCCGGGGGCCGCTCGCCCAGGTTCAACATGATCGGTTCGCCCGACTTGCGATGCAACGTCGGCGCCACGTCGACCGTTGCCGGCGGATTCGCCGTGCGGGCCAGAACGGTGGCGGCGACCTCGGCCGCCTGGATCGCCAACGTCTCCAGACGATGGTGCCGGTGCAGACGAACACCGAGATCCACTTGGGCCAGGCTCGACGGCCCGAAGGCGCTCGCCATGTCGATGATCATGCCGATCTCGACTCCCCAACCGTTGGCGAACGGGATGGCTTCCACCATCGATCGACGCCCGGCGAACTCGCCCGCCAGAGGCTGTTGCATGTCGGCGATCGACGGGAAGAACATCGACAGCAAGGGCCGCGCCACCAGTTCGGTCGTGCGTCCGCCACCACCCAGGTGGGATGGTCGTTCGTAACTCGCCTTCACCAGACCCACCTCGGGATCGATGAGCAACGGCATCACCAATCGGACGATCCAATCGGTGGTGAAGCTGGTGATGTCGCCGTCGATCCAGACCACGATGTCACCCTTGCTCGCCAGAAGACTGGCCCACAACGCGTTGCCCTTGCCCTTACCCGTTCCGTGGAAGAAATGCACCAGATCGACGTGAACCACGGTGGCGCCGGCTTCCTCGGCGATCTCGCCGGTGCCGTCGATGGAACCGTCGTCCAACACGATGAGTTCGTCCACCAACGTGCCGAGCAAGGTGGGTTCGATCAGACGCACCAGATCACCGATGGTTCCGGCTTCGTTCTTGCACGGAATGCAGACCGAGACGGTGCGGTCGCCCTTCATCAACAGTGCGGTCTCCAACGTCCAGCCGGTGGGATCGAATGTCTTCACGCTCATGTCGCCTCGCCCCGCTCGCCCTAACCTGCGAACCATGTTCTTGTACGGCGTGGTCAACGCCTCTCCGGATTCGCTCAACGTCGATTCAATCGCCGTCGACGCTACCGCCGCCACCAGTCGCGGCGAATACCTGTTGAACAACGGATGCGACGGCATCGATCTCGGTGGCCAAGGCAGCACCGACAACGCCACCGTGGTGTCGTGGCAGGAGGAATGGGATCGACTGGAATCCATCGTGAAGGCTCTGGTCGCGTTCGGTGTGCCCTTGAGCATCGACTCGTGGAAACCCGAGGTGACGCGACGCGCGTTGGCTGCCGGGGCCACCGTGATCAACGCCGCCGACGGCATGCAGACCGATGAGATGTGGCAGGTGGCCGCCGACTTCCGTGCGCCGATCGTGTTGCCGTTCCTGTCGGGCCCGAACCCCCGTGAAATGGAAATGGTTCGCACCGACCCCGTGAAGGTGATGCTGGAGTTCTTCGAAACCCAGCTCGCTGTCGCCGACCGATTCGGCTTGCGCGAACTCTGCATACTCGACCCCGGCACCGGCTTCGCGCCGTCGAACTGGCCGTGGGAGGAGCGATACGTCTACCAGAAGCACGTGTACTCCAATCTGTCCGCCCTTCGCACGTTCGGTCTTCCCCTCTACATCGCCCTTCCCTGGAAGGAAACGGCCCAGCACGACGAACTCCTGGAGATCGTGTTGAAACAACGACCCGAATTCGGGCGCGGCCACTACCCCGAGAAGATCCGGCGGGTCGAACGATCGTTGGGTCTGGGCGACTGAGTCGCCGTAGGCCGCGTCAGCGCGTCAACGGCCCGCGCGGATACACCGCGTCGGGCGGAAGGCTGGTCTCCCAGCCGACCGGGCACCGATCGGGGGCCACCTCGTTCAACGGCGCCAACACGAAACGACGTTCGGCGTAACGCGGGTGTGGCACCGCCAGGTTTCCGCCGTCGATCACCACGTCGTCGAAGAACAACAGGTCCATGTCGAGGGTGCGCGGTCCCCAATGGACGACCCGTTCGCGACCCGCGTCCGCCTCGATGCGGTGCAGCCAACGCAACAGCGCGTACGGATCGAGTTCGGTGTCGATCGCCACGACCATGTTGAGGTAGGCGCCCTGATTCTCGGGACCGCCCACCGGATCGGTCTCGAACACCTGGGACTCGGCGGTGACGCGATCGCCCAATCGTTCGAGAGCGAAGCGCAAGTAGCCGGCACGGTCGCCCATGTTGCTGCCGAGGGCGATGATCGCCTTGTGCGGGCTACTGGACGAGAAGTCCGACCGCACTCGATACAGACGCACCGCGGTCGACCCGATGTCCTCGGGAATGGGCGGTTCCATCTTGGTGAGCGTCAAATCGACGGCGCGCACCAACGGGAACGACAGCACGACCTCGGTCATGTGTTGAGCCAAGCGCTCGAGCAACTGGTACCGCGTGTTGCGCGCCAACTCCGCGAGGGCCACCGCCACCTCGCCGTAGTGCACCGTCTGCGTCAGGTCGTCGCTCTGGCCGGCGTCGTGGAGATCGACCTCGATGTCGACGTCGATCTGCAACGGTTGCGGTGTGACCCGCTCGTGATCCAGGACGCCGATGATGCTCACGACCCGCAAGCGCTCGATGAGGATGTGGTCCGTCGTTCGTCCCGTCACGATCGCTCACGGTACCGTTGAGTCATGGCCAACAGCACCGTTCGTTCGACGTTCGACCCCGCTCGCGTGGTGACCAGCCTGCGTGAACTCGCCGCGCGCACCGGTGGACCCGAGGGTTCGCGACGCTTGTGTTGGACCCCCGAATGGCTCGAGGCCCGCGCATTGCTGCGCGAGAGTCTGTCCACGTTGCCCGTCGAGGTCGACGTCGACGAAGCCGGCAACCTGTGGGCCTACCTGCGTGGCGAACGCCCCGACACGTTGGTGGTGGGCAGCCATCTCGACAGCGTTCCCAAGGGCGGCTGGCTCGACGGCGCGCTCGGCGTGATGGCGGGGCTCGAACTGTTGCGTTCGTTGGCCGCCGAGGGGACTCCGCCCGTGACCGTCGCCCTCGTGGACTGGGCCGACGAGGAAGGGGCTCGCTTCAGTCGCTCGTTGTTCGGATCGGCCGCGGTCATGGGAACGCTCGACGTGGAGATCCTGCGCGGACTCTCCGACAAGGAGGGCAACAAGTTGGTCGACATCCTCCCCCAGCACGGAGTCGACATCGACCGCCTGGACGGCGCGCGCACCCGACTACGCGACGTGAAGGCGTACGTCGAGGTGCACATAGAACAAGGACCCGTCCTCGAATCCCTGGGCAAGGGCATCTGCACGGTGACCGGCACCAAGGGCATCGAGCGCGAACGCCTCGTCTTCCGCGGGCAGGCCGCGCACGCCGGAACGATGCCCATGCCGATGCGTCGCGACAGTTTCCGCGCCGCGTCGCGGTTCGCGTTGGCCGTCGCCGAGATCGGCGATCGTCACGACGGAGTCACCACGGTGGGCGCGGTCGCCTGCAAACCCGGCGTGGTCACCGCGGTCGCCGGCGAGACCACCATCACCCTCGACATGCGCCACATCGACGCCGACGAGTTGGCCACCATGCTGGCCGAGAGTCGCGCCGCCGCCGAAGCCGCCGCCGAAGCCGAGGGTTGCACCGTGGAGTGGGAACACATCTTCCGCATCGCACCGATGCCGTTCCACCCCGCGTTGCTCGAGGCGGCGCGCGCCAGCGTGCGCGAGGTCGAAGGTCACGACGTCGAACTACCGAGTGGCGCTCTGCACGACGCCAGCGAGATGGCCCGCAGCGTGCCGACCGTCATGATCTTCTCGTCCTCGACGAACGGGTTGAGTCACACCAAGGAAGAAGACACCCCGGTCGACCACCTGCACATGTCGGCCGATGCCTTCGATCGCACGTGCCGTCGGGCGATCGACGCGATCGTGGCGGGTCGGGTTTAACCGCGCTTCGACTGCAGCAACGCGGTGACGGCCTTGCCGTCGGCCTTGCCCTTGCTCGCTTTCATGATGGCGCCCACCAAGGCGCCCATGGCCTTCTCCTCGCCGGCGCAGTACTTGGCCCACGCATCGGGTTGGGCCGCGATGGCGTCGTCGACGATGGCTTCCAACGCGGAGACGTCCATGGCCTCGAAGCCCTTGGCCGCGGCGATCACCTCGGCGTCGCCACCACCGTTGGCCACCAGTTCGGCCAGCACGGTCTTGGCCTGGGTCGAGGTCAACTTCCCGCTCGTTTCCATCACGATCATGCGCGCCAGGTCGGCCGCGGGAACGCTCGGTCGCGCACCCTGCTCGGCGTACGCCTCCTTCACGTGCACCAGCGCACGGGCCACGTCGGCGCCCGACTCGGCGACGGCGAGCACGTAGTCGTCCTGTCCGCGCTCGACCACCACCATCACCGCCTCGCCGTCGGCGGGAGCACCGGTCGCCCGCGACAGGCGCAGTCGACGCTCACGCGGGAGCATGGGAAGTGCCGCGCGCACGGCCTCGATCCATTCGGTGCCCGGATCCAGGGGAACCAGGTCCGGCTCGAGGAAGTACCGGTAGTCGTCGGCGTCCTCCTTCGTGCGCAGGGTGTGCGTGCGGCCATCGGTCTCGTCCCAGTGACGCGTCTCCTGCCGAATGGATTCGCCCGCTTCGATGAGAGCGATCTGACGGCGTGCCTCGTATTCGATGGCGCGACCGAGCGAACGCACGGAGTTGACGTTCTTGATCTCGCAACGCGTTCCGAGCGGCGCACCCGGCTTGCGCACGCTGACGTTGGCGTCGCACCGCATCGAGCCCTCTTCCATCTTGGCGTCGCTCGCGCCGACCGCCACCAGAATCTGGCGGAGTTCGGTGACGTACTGCTTGGCCTCGTCGGGCGAGGCGATGTCGGGTCGGCCGACGATCTCGACCAGAGGTACTCCGGCACGGTTGAAGTCGATCAACGAGTGATCACTGCCGTGGATTCGACCACCGGTGCCACCGACGTGGGTGCTCTTGCCGGTGTCCTCCTCGAGGTGGGCACGCTCCACTCCGATGCGCTTGCCCCCGGGGAGCTCCAACCACCCGTCGACGTTGATGGGTTGGTCGTACTGCGAGATCTGGTACGCCTTGGGCATGTCGGGGTAGAAGTAGTTCTTGCGGTGGAACGTGCTCGGTTGCACCGTGCAGTTCAGGGCCAGACCGATGCGCATGGCGAGTTCCACCGCGTGCCGGTTCAGCACCGGAAGCGCGCCGGGCAGGCCGAGCGTCACCGGATCGATGTGGGTGTTGGGTTCGTCTCCGAAACGGTTGGCGCTGGCCGAGAACAACTTGGTCGCCGTCGCCAATTCCACGTGCACCTCGAGACCACACACCAATTCGTAGCCGTCGATCAGATACGAACCGTCGTTGGGTGCGACCACGATCTCGGCGGGGCTCATGATCGACCTCCCGAGGAGTTCATGTGTCGTTCGAGGGCGGAAGCCACCTTGAACATGGGTTGCTCGCCCAACGTGGACGCCATCACCTGCACACCGATGGGCAAACCGTCGCGGGATTCACCGAACGGAACGCTCATCGCGGGGTGTCCGGCCAGGTTGGTGGGGATCGTGTAAATGTCGCAGAGGTACATGGACAGCGGGTCGTCGGCTTTCTCTCCCACCTTGAACGCCGGAATCGGCGAGGTCGGCGTCAGCAACACGTCGGCCGTGGCGTACGCGCGCGCGAAATCGTCACTGATGAGACGGCGCACCTTCAGGGCCTTGCCGTAGTACGCGTCGTAGTAGCCGGCGGACAGCGCGTAGGTGCCCAACATGATGCGGCGCTTCACCTCGTCGCCGAATCCGGCCGCGCGCGTGGCCATGTACATGGAGTTCGTATCGACCGCGTCGACCCGACGCCCGTAGCGAACACCGTCGTAACGAGCCAGGTTGCTGCTGGCCTCGGCGGGAGCGATGAGGTAGTACGCGGTGAGCCCGTACTTCAGCGACGGCAGTTCCACGTCGACGATGGTCGCACCAGCGGCGCGCAACGCGTCGAAGGCCGCTTCGAGGCGACCCAACACGTCGGGGTCCGCACCCTCGGGCATGTCGGTGATACGACCGATGCGCATCCCCTTCACGTCGTGATCGAGGACGGACACGAGATCGAGCGGTCCCTGCGGGATGGACGTGGAGTCCAGCGGGTCGTGCCCCGAAATGGACTCCAGGATCAACGCCGAATCGCGCACGTCGGCCGAGAACGGACCGATCTGGTCGAGGCTGCTGGCGAAGGCCACCAAGCCGTAACGACTGACGGTGCCGTAGGTGGGCTTCACGCCCACCACACCGCACAACGCCGCGGGCTGACGGATGGAACCGCCGGTGTCGCTTCCCAGGCTCACCGGAGCGAACGCGGCAGCCACGGCAGCGGCGCTTCCACCGCTCGATCCGCCGGCCACGCGCGAGGTGTCGCGTGGGTTCAGGGTGACGCCGAACGCCGAGTTCTCGGTGCTCGAACCCATCGCGAATTCGTCGAGGTTCGTCTTGCCGACGGACACCGCACCCATCGCGGCCAGGCGCGACACGACCGTGGCGTCGTACGGGGGCTTCCAGCCCTCCAGAATGCGCGACGAGCACGTGGTGGGCACGCCCCGCGTGCACATGTTGTCCTTGAGCGCGATCGGCACCCCGGCGAGCGGCCCCGGGTCGCGACCGGCGGCCACCAGGTCGTCGATGCGCGTGGCGGCGGCACGAGCCTCGTCGGCCGTGACCAGATTGAACGCGTGGATGTCGGTCTCGCGCGCGGCGATGCGGCCGAGATGCGCCTCGAGGACGTCGATGGCCCGCACCGAACCGGCCCGCACGGCGGCGGCGATCTCGAAGGCGGTGGAAGGGGTCGCACTCATGGTCAGCCGTCCAAACCGATGATCGGTGGCACGCGGAACCGTCCGTCCTCGGCGGCGGGGGCATTGGCCAACACCTCGTCACGATCGAGGCTGGGCGCCACCACGTCCTCGCGGAACACGTTCGTCAACGGATACGGCTGTGTCATCGGGGCGACGTCGGACAGATCGAGGGAATCGATGTCGGCGAAATGCTCGAGCATCCCGGCCAACTGCCCGGTCATGCGGTTGATCTCGTCGTCGCTCACGTCGAGGCGGGCCAGGCGGGCCACCTTGGCCACGGCGGCGGCGGAGATTCTTTCGGAGGGGGTGTCGGGCACGAGTCCCAATGCTACGAGCCGGACAGGTGGACGAGCACCGCGGATTCGGGCCACATGACGGGTGGCACGAGACCGACATCGCGCAGAAACGCGCCGGACAACCGTTGCGGTCGTCCCGCCAACGAATCGGCGAGCCACGCCGGCTGATCCACGGCCGTTCCGGGAACGGGGACCGCCGCTCGGGTCAGCGGGACCATGTTCACCGTGTAGTCACGCTCGGCGTCGAGTCCGAGGATCCGCCACGTCGGTGGCACCGGAGCCTGCGCGGTGGTCAACTGCACGTACGCGACGAGGGCCTCGGACCGGTCGGTGGCGATGACGCCGTGCGACAACGCCGAACCACCGGTCAGCTCGAAGGTCTCGAATCGGGCGACGTCCCCGGAGTGGATCAACACTCGGAATCGTTTGTGCACGGCGACGACGTGGGACAGATCCGCCAACTCGTCCTCGCTCATGGCCGTGACATCGGCTTCGATGCCCATGTGACCGAACATCGCGGTGACGCCGCGCAACGCCATCGACAGGCGTCGACCCGTGGTGTGCGAACGCGACGGACCCACGTGCGAACCCATCACCTCGGCCGGGATGATCATCGAGGCACCTCGCTGGATGAGTTGACGCTCCAGGGCGTCGTTGCAATCGCTCGTCCATACTCGCTCGGAACGTCGCAGGATCTCGTGGTCGATGCGACCACCGCCCGAGGCACACGATTCGAACTCGACGTCGCGATGACGCCGACGCAACTCGTCCAACATCGCGTACAGGGCCATCGTCTGCGCGTGGGTGATCGCGGTGCCGTCGCCACCACTGGCCTGCACGTGCCAACGGTTCATGTCCCACTTGACGTACGAGATGTCGTGCCCGGTGAGCAGTGCGTCCAGAGCCGACAGCACGTGTTCGAAGGCCGCCGGATTGGTGAGATCGACCACGTGTTGCCGACGCCCCATCACCGGTTCGTATCCATCGGTCGTGGCGGCCCATTCGGGGTGGGCGCGCAAGAGGTCACTGTCGGGGTTGGCCATCTCGGGCTCGACCCAGATGCCGAACTCCATGCCCAGCTCCCGAACGTGGGCGATCAAGGGCGCGAGACCGTGGGGGTACACGGCGGACGACACCGTCCAATCACCGAGTCCCGTGTGATCGTTGCGGCGACCGCCGAACCAACCGTCGTCGAGGACGAACCGCTCCACTCCGACCGCGGCCGCCACCTCGGCCAACCGACGCAGACGCTCCTCGTCGTGCGCGAAGTACACGGCCTCCCAGGTGTTGAGGTGCACGGGTCGCACTCGATGCGCGTTCGCGGGTAGCCGCCGACGACCCTCGCGATGGAACGCGCGCGAAACAGCGGTCAAACCCGAATCCGAGTAGACCCCGATCACGTCGACCGCGGACAACGTCTCGCCGGAATACACGCACATCTCGCCGGGGTGGAACAACTCGCCGGCCTGCACGTAACGACGCCCGTCGGGCATCCATTCGGCGTACATCGAATGGTTGCCGCTCCACGCCGCGTGGATCCCCCACACCTGCCCACACCATTCGCCCGCGGTGGACTCCATCGCAAACAAGTACGGAGGGTGCTCGTGCGACGTTCGTCCCACCCGGTTCTCGCTGGTCCACGCACCGTAGGGCCACTCGAAACGTTGCAATTGCAACTCTCTCGACCAGCGACCGGCGAACACCCCGAGTTCGGTCGCCTGACCCGCGATGGGCAGTGTCACCGTGAACGAGTTCAGCATCACCGGCGAATCCGAGTTGTTGCGGAAGTCCGCCGACGCGGTCAGGACCCCGTCGTCGGCCAGATGCAGTCGACCGGTGATCTCGGATTCGGAAACCTCGTCGATCGCATGACTCTCGAGGACCACCCCTCCAGCGACGCGCGAAACGGAGTGATTCTCCGCGCGAAAACGTGGTGACCAATGTCGGCCACCTCGGCGGTGAACCTGCAGACCCGGACGACCCGCGAAACCGTCTCCGTGCATCGGCACCAAGGAGATCGGCGCGACGACGTCCATCGTTCCGTAGGTTCGAAGACCACCTTGCCACCGCAAAGGAACCTCGTTCAACGGCGCGCCCCAGTGCAGGATCACGGGAATGCCCGCCGAAACGTCGACCACCACGCTCGTGGTGTCGGTGCGCAGGTGCTCGATCGACGGGTGCACGGACTCAACCTAACGGGCGGCAAGAATGACGCCGTGCCCGAGAGCCAGCCCCGCATCGACCCGGTTCTCGGGACCACCGTCCACATCGTGGGAGGCCGCCAGAGCCGACCCAACCTGCCCGACAACCGCTCCGCGACCGCGTGCCCGTTCTGTGTCGGCGGCCTCGAGGCGCCCGCCCCCTACGAGACCCGTTGGTTCGTCAATCGCTGGCCCGCCATGGACGGCGATCGTTGCGAGGTGATCCTGTACTCGCCGGACCACGACGCCAGTTTCGCCTCGCTCGGCGTGGACGGCATCGGTCGCGTGATCGACCTGTGGACCGAGCGCACCGAGACCCTCGGTGCGCGCGACGATGTCGACTTCGTCCTCGTGTTCGAGAACCGGGGAGCCAGCATCGGGGCCACCATCTCTCATCCCCACGGGCAGATCTACGCCTACGACCACGTTCCGCAACGCAGCGCCCGCTTGCTGGGCCCGAACGGATGGGCGCCCACCGCCGACGACCGTCTCGTCGTCGTCGGGTACGACACCATGACCGCGGCCGTTCCCCTCGCGCCCGTGTATCCCGTCGCGGTCACCATCGCTCCGAGACTTCGGGTCGGTCGACTGAGTGAACTGGATGGCACGGCCCGTCGGGATCTGGCGAGCATTCTCGCCGACGTGCTCGACCGTCTGGACCGGCTCCACGGCGAACCGATCCCCTACATGCT
>JAURHL010000270.1 GCA_030833305.1 Acidimicrobiales bacterium
CGCCGAACCGGCGCTGGTCGATCTTCCCGTCAGGGGTCCGGTTGAACGGGAGCCCCATGTGCTCGAGCTCGATCACCGTCTCGATGGCCTCGCGGGCGAGCACCTCGGCCGCGTCCTGGTCGACCAGGTAGTCGCCACCCTTGATGGTGTCGTAGAACAAACGGTGAACGCTGTCGCCATCACCCTGATAGTTCTTGGCGGCGTTGATTCCGCCTTGCGCGGCGATGGAGTGCGCGCGACGCGGCGAGTCGTGGAAGGTGAAAGCATCCACTTGATAACCGAGTTCGGCCAACGTTGCCGCCGCCGACGCGCCGGCCAAACCGGTGCCGACGACGATGACCTTGAACTTGCGCTTGTTGCCGGGGGCAACCAGCTTCACGTCGCTCTTGTAGGTGTTCCACGCATCGGCCACGGGGCCGGTGGGGATCTTGGATTCGAGTGTGATCGTCATGTGATGGTCTCCTGATGATCCGGGTCAGCCGACGATTCCGGCGAGAACGGCGATGGGGAAAGACACGTTGCCGACCACCACGATGGTCGAGATACCGGAGGCCAAGCCGCGCCTCCACTTGTTGAACTTCGGGTTGTTCCAGCCGAGCGACTGAAAGAGACTCCACACGCCGTGGAACAAGTGGACTCCGAGCATGATGTTGGCCAACACGTAGAAGATGGCCACCGGCAGACGGTCGAGGCTGAACACCACCGCGCCGTACACGTCCTTCAGACCCTCGCCATCCTTGGTGCCCACGTAGGAGTTCACGGCGCCCGCGCCGAAGGTCAGGTCCAGCAAGTGCCACACGATGAACAGCAGAACCACGATGCCGGTGAGGCGCATGGAACGACTCGCGAAGCTGGCCACCTGATAGTCGCGTTCGCTCTGGTACTTCACCGGCCGGGCGCGACGGTTCAACAGCGTCAGCGTGTAGGCCGCATGAATGTGCAACAGCACCATGGTGATGAGGCCACCACGAAGAATCCAGAGCATGACCTTCTCGGGCAGGATCGGGTACAGCAACTTCTCGAGGAAGTGGGCGTAGTGGTTCAGATCCGAGGCGCCCATGTACATCTTCAGGTTGCCGATCATGTGGAAGACCACGAACCCCATGAGGCCAATGCCCGTGATGGCCATCACGTATTTCTTGCCCACGGCCGTGCCGTACAGGTCGATGAGGAACGGTTTGCGCTTGCGCGACGCCCGTGCGACTGCGGTGCCCGAAACCGGACCCCTCTTGGTGACTGTCTGCGCCATCGTGACCTGCGCCTTTCGCGAACGGCCCCGTCGGGCCACTACCGGTCCACCCGTCGGTGAATCCGCCTTGACGCTACTCCTCGGCCGGTTCGGAGCCCGAAATCGTCCGCACCAAGAACGGGCCCGGAGCCAACTGTCACAAGCGCCCTCCCGCGGGTCCCGACCACCCCCGATTCTCCGCTATCTCGCCGTGGGGGCCTCGGAGTCTCTACAATCCTCTCGCCCCTGGCCGGGCGGTCATCCGGACCGTCCCCGAGTGTCTCGAGGAGAGAACTGGTGTTTTCACTTATTGCCGCAGAAGGCGGTTGGCAGAGCTTCACGCTGAAAGGTGGTGAATGGGCCGTTCTGTGGTTGTCCGCAGCCGCCGCCCTCCTCGCCCTCGGAGTGGGTTTCTTCCTCGTCAAGAAGGTCCTGTCCGAGAGCCAAGGCTCGCCGAAGATGATCGAGATCGCCAAGGCGATCCAAGAGGGAGCGCTCGCCTACCTCAAGCGCCAGTTCAAGACCATCGCGGTCATCTTGATCCCGTTGGCCGTCATCGTGTTCGTCACCTCCACCGAGATCCTGAAGCCGGACGACTCCGTCGCGTTGTCGTTCGGTGAGGCCGGTTTGTGGCGCACCGTGGCGTTCATCCTGGGCTGTTTGGCCTCGGGTCTCACCGGTTACATCGGTATGACCTTGGCCACCCAGGGCAACGTTCGCACCGCCGCGGCCGCTCTGAGCAACAGCATGCCCCGCGCCCTGACCGTGGCGTTCCGCACCGGTGGTGTGGCCGGCATGTTCACGGTGGGCCTCGGCCTGCTCGGCGCCACCGCCATCATCATGGCGTTCCAGAACACCTCGTCGGTGATCCTGGTGGGCTTCGGATTCGGTGGTTCGCTGTTGGCGCTCTTCTTGCGCGTCGGTGGCGGCATCTTCACCAAGGCCGCCGAC
>JAURHL010000271.1 GCA_030833305.1 Acidimicrobiales bacterium
GTGCGTTCCAACAAGCGATACGGATTCTCATCGCGGTCGAGCAACACCGCCGTCTGACTTTGGCCGGCCGGAATCACGTACAACCGAGCCTCTCCCAGATCGAACGGTTCGGTCAGTTCACGTTGAACCATGTCGTCGACCCATCGGGCCATGGATGCGGCACCCGACGACGAATGCGCGGCCGGGGATGTGGGGACGGCGGATGTGAAGGTGGATTCGTTCATGACCCACGGGTGTGCCGCAAAGCCATCGGCGGAGCCCGTCCACGTTGTCGTCCCGCTCTCGTTCGGAGAGACTGGGAGCGTTATGGCCACCCCCACCACACTCCCCCAGAAGGTCTGGGACATGCACGTCGTCCACTCCGCCGCCGGCGAGCCCGACCTGCTGTACATCGATCTGCACCTCGTCCACGAAGTCACCAGCCCGCAGGCCTTCGACGGCTTGCGCATGAGCGGTCGCAAGATTCGTCGTCCGGACCTGACCGTGGCCACCGAGGACCACAACGTTCCCACCGCCGACATTCACCTGCCCATCGCCGACCCGATCTCGGCGCGCCAAGTCGAAGTGATGCGCGACAACGCCAAGGAGTTCGGCGTGAAGCTGTTCTCCATGGGCGACCCGTTGCAGGGAATCGTCCACGTCATCGGACCGGAGCAGGGACGCACACTTCCCGGCATGACCATCGTGTGCGGTGACAGCCACACCGCCACCCACGGCGCCTTCGGAGCCCTCGCCTTCGGCATCGGCACCAGCGAGGTGGAGCACGTCATGGCCACCCAGACCCTGCCACAGAGTCGTCCGAAGTGGATGAGCGTGGAAGTGAACGGCACCCTGCCCGCCGGCGTCACCGCCAAGGACATCGTGCTGGCCATCATCGGTCGCATCGGCACCGGTGGCGGAATCGGCCACGTCATCGAATACCGCGGTTCGGCCATTCGCGCGCTCTCGATGGAGGGGCGCATGACCGTGTGCAACATGAGCATCGAAGCCGGCGCCAAGGCCGGACTCATCGCTCCCGACGAGACCACCTTCGAATACCTGAAGGGCCGGCCCAACGCACCGCAGGGTGCCGCGTGGGACGAGGCCGTCGCCGCGTGGAAGGAACTGCGCACCGATGAGGGCGCCGTGTGGGACAAAGAGGTCGTCATCGACGCCTCCACCCTGGTGCCCCAGGTGACGTGGGGAACCAATCCGGGCCAGGTGGCCGGCATCGACACACCCGTGCCCTCGCCCGACGATTTCGCCGACGCCACCACGCGCGAGACCGTCGCGCGCGCGTTGGAGTACATGGGACTCACACCCGGCACGAAGATGCGCGACGTCGCGGTGGACACGGTGTTCATCGGTTCGTGCACCAACAGTCGCATCGAGGATCTGCGGGCCGCCGCGTCGGTGCTGCTCGGTCGCACCGTGACCGTCCCGCGCGTGATGGTGGTGCCCGGCAGCCACGCGGTGAAGAAGCAGGCCGAGGCCGAGGGTCTGCACGAGATCTTCCGTGCCGCCGGCGCCGACTGGCGCGAGCCCGGTTGCTCCATGTGTCTGGCCATGAACCCCGACAAGTTGGCCCCCGGCGAGCGCGCGGCCAGCACCAGCAACCGCAACTTCGAGGGACGCCAGGGTCGCGGAGGACGCACCCACCTGGTGTCGCCCGAGGTCGCCGCCGCCACCGCCGTGGTGGGTCGTTTCGCCACGCCGTCCGATCTGAACTGACACGAGAAGAGAACGAAGATGAAGAGCGTACGAGTCCTCACCGGCACCGGCATCCCGTTGCGTCGCAGCGACGTGGACACCGACCAGATCATCCCCGCCGATTGGTTGAAACGCGTCGAGCGCACCGGCTTCGAGGTCGGATTGTTCAGCGCGTGGCGCGACGACCGTGATTTCGTGTTGAACGATCAGCGTTACGCGGGCGCCAGCATCCTGGTCGCCGGGCCGTCTTTCGGCTGCGGCTCCTCCCGCGAGCACGCGGTGTGGGGTCTGGAGGACTCCGGCATCGAGGCGATCATCGCCCCGTCGTTCGGCGACATCTTCCGCAACAACTGCACGAAGAACGGACTCGTTCCCGTGATCGTCGACGAAAGCATCGTCGCCAAGATCTGGGAAGCCATCGAGGCCGACCCGAAGACCGAGATCGTCGTCGACATGGAGAGACTCTCGAT
>JAURHL010000272.1 GCA_030833305.1 Acidimicrobiales bacterium
AAGGTGTCGGCAGCGTAAGTCACTTTGGTAGCAGCAGCGGGTGGAGGTGCTGGGCGAGCAGCTGGGGCAGCGGCTCTTGGTGCAGCGGCGGCAGGAGCAGGTGCGGCGGCTCTTGGTGCGGGAGCAGGTGCAGGTGCAGCAGCCGGTGCCGGAGCCGGAGCGGGTGCCGGAGCAGCCGGTGCAGGTGCAGGTGCGGGTGCGGGTGCGGGAGCCGAACCGGCGGCGCCCACGACGGCGATCACGGCACCCACCGGAACGGTGTCGCCTTCGGGCACGCGGATCTCCAGCAACACGCCGGCGATCGGCGACGGAACCTCGGTGTCGACCTTGTCGGTCGACACTTCGAACAACGGCTCGTCGGCGGCCACATTGTCGCCCACCTTCTTGAACCACCGCGTGATGGTTCCTTCGGTGACGGTTTCACCAAGTTGCGGGAGCGTTACCTCTGCCATGTTCGTGTCGTCCTTCGTTCCTGATTTCGTCGCGCGAGTTTCGTTTCGTTGCCGGCTGATGAATGAGTTCTACGGCGAGAGCCGTCTACGCGTTCAGGCTACGTCCGGTCATCGACAGGACGGTCTCACCGAAGAGTTCGCTCAAACTCGGATGCGGCTGGATGAACTCGGCCACCTCGTCGACGGTGGCTTCCCAGTTCACCGCCAGATAGCCGCCCGACAGCTGTTCGGTCACCCACGGGCCCACCATGTGAACGCCCAGAATTTGTCCCGCCGTGCCGTCGGCGTTCTTCTTGGCGACGATCTTCACCAGGCCGTCGATCTCGCCCAGGATTTGCGCGCGACTGTTCGCGCGGAACTGGTGCTTGGCCACCACCACATCGAGGCCCGCCGCCTTGGCCGCATCCTCGCCCGGTCCGGCCCACGCCACTTCCGGATGGCAATAGATGGCCCACGGGACGCGGTCGTACGCGATGGGAATCGGGTTCTCACCCAACATGTGCTTCACGGCCAAGATCGCTTCGGCGTAACCGACATGCGCCAACTGCGGAGTGTTGATGAGGTCCCCGATGGCATACACACCGGGCTCGGCCGTGCGACACCACGCGTCGACTTCGACGAAACCGCGGTCGCTGACGGCCACCGCGGTTCCCTGCAGACCAAGAAGGTCGGAGTACGGGCGTCGTCCGACCGACACCACCACTGCGTCCACCTCGATCGACTCCCCCGCACCGAACGACACGACGGTGGAACCAGAACCGGTGGGCTTGTGGCCGGTCACCTGCACACCAGTGCGAATGTCGATGTTCTTCTTCTTGAACGACTTCACGACCACGTTCGCCACGTCGGTGTCGAGACCGGGAAGGATCTTGGGCAGACCTTCGAGAATGGTCACCGTCGCGCCGAGGTCAGCGAACGTCGAGGCGAACTCGCATCCGATGGCACCGCCACCAATCACCGCGACGCGAGCCGGAACATGATCGAGGTCGAGTACTTCGTCGCTCGTCATGATCGGTCCACCGCGATCGAAACCCGGAATGGTTCGCGGAACCGAACCGGCGGCCAAAATCACGTGCGCACCTTGAACGACCGCGTTCGACCCGTCGGCCATCGCCACGGTGACGGTGCGATTGGCGCCCAAGGAACCGGTGCCGTTGAACACGGTGACCTTGCGGGCCTTGCACATTCCGCCGATGCCTTTCACCAAGCCCTCGACGATCTTGCGCTTGCGAGCCTGGGTGGTGGCGAAGTTCACCGCCGGTGTGGACGACTCGATTCCGAAGTCGGCGGCATGAGCGACGTGCCGGAACACCGCGGCGGTCTCGAGGAACGCCTTGGCGGGGATGCATCCACGGTTCAAACATGTGCCGCCCAACGCGTCGCGCTCGACGAGAGCCACGTTCATCCCGGCCGACGCCGCGTACAGCGCGGCACCGTAACCACCGGGACCGCCGCCGATCACCACCAGGTCAAATTGCTCGGCCGTACGGACCACCTCCGACATCCATGCGCCCGTGGCGCTGTGCGAAGACCAACGGTAGCCGTCGAGGGGGTCTCCTCACGGGGCTCATGACCCATTTCATGTCACCATTTTCAGGCAACCATCGAGTTCCGCCGCGAACACGTCGGCGAATGGTTCAGGGTGCCCAGCGGCGAAGTTCGCCACCGCGCTGGTACGCGACGTACTGCTCGGCGTC
>JAURHL010000273.1 GCA_030833305.1 Acidimicrobiales bacterium
CTGGCCCGAAGGTGTCGACTACATCAACGTTCGCCGTTACATGCGCACCGTGTGGGTGATCGCACTCGTCAGCAACTACATCGTGGCGGTGTTGCGCACGAGCTTGATGAGTGGAAAGAGCGTCACCGCGGCCATCAGCCCGTTCGGCTGGAGCGATCTTTTCGATAATGCCAGCGGAATCTCGGCCTTCGCCCGCGTTCTTCTGATCGCTGGTTCGTTCATCATCATCGCTCGTCCCGAACGATTGCTCGATCCGCAATCGCAGCCCCTGGCCGTCGGATTGCCCGCGGCCGCGATGGCCACCTTCGCCTTCACTCGCACGGTCGACGAGTTCTCACTTCTCGGCGTGGTGTCGGGCATCGTCCACACACTGTCGATCGGACTCTGGTTCGGTGGACTGTTGGTGCTCGGTCAAACGGTTCTGGTCGGGCCCGGCGACGACGACGTGGCCCAAGCCGTTCGCGGTTACGCGCGCTGGATTCGCATCTTCGTGATGGTGGCGGTGATCTCCGGCCTGATCTCGCTGTACAGCCTCGACGGTGGATCGGTGCTCACCAGTCGCCATGGTCGACTCATCGTGTTCAAGGCCGTCGGAGTGGCCGCGATGGTGTACCTCGGCGTGGCCTTGCGTCAGTACATCGCACGCAACGTCGCCAAGCGTCGCGAGGTGAACGGTCGCACCGCCGCCAAATTGCGTCGCGCCGTGATGGCCGAAGCCGGCTTCGGTGTGTTCGTTCTCATCGTCACATCGTGGGCGGTGGCCACGTTGCCTCCCAACGTCGATCCCCCCGGCACCGACAAGACCAACTACGCGTTCGTCGGAGAACGCTCCGGTGGCGTGTTCGACGTGCAGGTGAAGGTGACGCCAGCCATGGTCGGTGCGAATGCGGTGCGCGTCGACGTGTACTCGCCCGCCCAAGGAATGACGGACCTCACCGTCCAGTTCAATCCGCCCACCAACACCACGGCCAGCATCACGCTGAGCGTGCCGCTCGATGGCGCCGGAGCGGCGCGGCTGCCAATGAAGGAAGGAGTGCCGTTCGGCGCTCCGGGCTTGTGGACAGTGATCGTCACCGCGAACGGACCCGACGGTCCGTTGCCGTCGGTCACGTACACGGTGTCGGTGATGAGCGGATCCGGGGAATCGACCGACACCACCATTGCGACGAGTGGAACCACCGTTCCCGCTCAGACGGGTGGAACCGTCGTGGTGCCGTTGGGTTCCACCACCGTTCCGGCTGGCATTCAGCCAGTGACAGCCTCCGTGGCACCGTGACGTTGGTCCTGCTCCACGCCCGTTTCGCCCCTGCCAACTGAGTCCCGTTCCTGCTTTGGGGAGTAGCGTTTCCCCCGTGACCAGCAGCAACCCCATGCAGGACAAACTCGAGGATCTTCGCAGTCGCAAAGAGCAGGCTCTCCTCGCCGGATCCCCCCGCGCCATCGAACGCCAGCACGAGAAGGGCAAGATGCTCGCTCGCGAGCGTCTCGAGTACTTGCTCGATCCGGGTTCGTTCCAAGAACTCGACATGTTGGCGCGACATCGAGCTCACGCGGCCGGCCTCGAGGAACATCCCTACACCGACGGAGTCATCACCGGTTGGGGCACCGTCGATGGTCGCAAGGTGTTCGTTTTCTCGCAGGACTTCACCGTGTTCGGTGGCGCCCTCGGTGAGGTCTTCGCCGAGAAGATCCACAAGTTGATGGATCTGGCGTTGAAAGTCGGCGCACCGGTGATCGGTCTGAACGATGGTGCCGGTGCGCGAATCCAGGAAGGAGTCGTCTCGCTCGCGAGTTACGGCGGCATCTTCTATCGCAACGTGCAATCGAGTGGAGTCATCCCCCAGATCTCGGTGATCCTCGGACCCTGCGCGGGTGGAGCGGTGTATTCGCCGGCCATGACCGACTTCATCTTCATGGTGCGCGAGAGCAGTCACATGTTCATCACCGGACCCGATGTGGTGAAGACCGTGACGGGCGAAGAAGTCACGCTCGAGGAGCTCGGTGGGGCCATGAGCCACGCCAGCAAGAGCGGTGTGGCCACGTTCGTGTCGGCCGACGAGAAGTCCTGTCTCGATGACGTGCGCTTCCTGCTTTCGTTCATGCCGCAGAACAACATGGAAGAAGCCCCCGTTCTCGACGGCGGCGA
>JAURHL010000274.1 GCA_030833305.1 Acidimicrobiales bacterium
GGCGATGGCCTTGTTGACGCGCTCACGTGATGCGCCAACCATGCCGGCAAGCTCCTCCTGGGTGACGGGGAGGACGAACTCGTCGTTTCCTTCGGAGAGTTCCAACAAACGCTTGGCGGTGCGTCCGGTGACGTCGAGGAACACGCTGTCGGACAGCACCTCGTCCATGACGCGCAGTCGCTCGGCCAACATGCGCACCACTCCGCGCAACACCTTGGGGTTGTTGTCCAGCAACTCGCCCACCGGGTCGTAGGGGACCTCGAGCACTTCGCTGGGCTCGATGGCGCGCGCCATCGCCGAACGCGGACCGGCGTCCAACAGACCCATCTCACCGAAGAGATCGCCGGCTTCCATGAGGGCCACCATGCTCTCGCGCTTGTCGAGTTCGCTGGCGATCGCGATAGCGACCGGACAGCACGATGTACATGGACTCGGCCTCTTCACCGGCCTCGAAGAGATGGTCGCCACGGGAAAGTATGCGCTTGCGGCCAGTGGCGGCGCTCGCGGCGACCTGGTCGGTCGGTGCGTCACCAAAAAAGTCAGTGCGGAGGAGGACGTCTTCGTAAGCCATTACGAGGAGACGGTACTACCCTCAACCCCCATGTCGGATGTCCGAGCACGAACTCGGGTGGATGTTTCCACCGGATCGGTGTGGACGGTGGTGGTGGCCGGCGGGTCGGGTCGTCGATTCGGGTCGATGAAGCAATACGAGGCCCTCGGAGACCGTCGGGTGCTGGACCATGCCGTGGATACCGCTCGGGCCGGCGGCGACGGAGTGGTGTTGGTACTGCCGCAGTCGGATGTGGCGGACGAGGTGACATGGGGTGCGACGTCGGACGTCATCGTGGTGGCCGGAGGTCCGACGCGCACGGCCAGTGTGCGCAACGGGTTGAAGGCGGTGCCTTCCGATGCGGCCATCGTGTTGGTGCACGACGGCGCTCGACCGTTCGCCTCGGCCGAGTTGTATCGCCTGGTGATCGCCGCGGTGCGCGGTGGTGCCGACGGAGCGGTGCCCGGCCTGCCGGTGACCGACACCGTGAAGGTGATCGAGGTCGTGGAGTCGGCCAGCATCGGCGTGGGCGGTTCGGTGGTGCCGCACATCGTGGACACCCCCGATCGGGCCACGTTGTTGGCGGTGCAGACACCGCAAGGTTTCGTGGCGGAGATTCTGCGACGGGCGTACCTGTCGGAGGTCGATGCATCCGACGACTCCGCACTCGTGGAGTCCATCGGCGGTACCGTCATTGCCGTGCCCGGTGAGATCGACAATCGCAAGATCACCCATCCCGAGGATCTGGTGTGGGCACGTGACGTGCTGGCGCGACGTGACGGTTCGGTGACGTCATGAGTATCGACGCCGTTCGCGTGGGCCAGGGCTTCGACATCCATCGTTTCACCGACGACCCCGAGCGCCGTTTGGTGTTGGGTGGTGTGGTGTTCGAGGGCGCGCGCGGTTTGGTGGGCCACAGTGACGCCGACGTCATCGCGCACGCCTGCGCCGACGCCCTGTTGGGTGCGGCCGGCATGGGCGACATCGGTGAGCATTTTCCCGACACCGATCCGCAGTGGAAGGGCGTCGATTCCCTGGTGATCTTGGACCGCGTGGCATCGATGGTGCGCGCGAGCGGATGGACCGTGGGCAACATCGACTGCAGCGTGGTGTGCGAGGAGCCCAAGCTGGCCCCGCACCGTGACGCGATGCAACGCAGGTTGAGCGACGTCACCGGTGCGCCGGTGTCGGTGAAAGGGCGACGTGCCGAGGGATTGGGTGCACTCGGTCGTCGCGAGGGCATCGCCTGCTGGGCGTCGGCCGTGATCTATCGAGTCGACAGCAGGAGTGAGATCTGATGGCCGCACGCAAGGGAACGGGACCGCGCAAGGGAACCGGAAAGCCGAAGCCGGTGTCGGCCGGCAAGGGCAAGCCGGCCAAGCCGCGCACGCCGTCGTCGGGTGCGGGCAAGTCGACCAAAGGTCGCAATCTCGGACCCAGTGCGCGCGGACCGCGCGTGGTGGATGCACGC
Source organism: Acidimicrobiales bacterium (assembly GCA_030833305.1). Classification (GTDB taxonomy): domain Bacteria; phylum Actinomycetota; class Acidimicrobiia; order Acidimicrobiales; family Ilumatobacteraceae; genus Casp-actino8. The sequence continues at coordinate 2,022 of JAURHL010000274.1, forward strand.
GGGGCCGGTCGCACCGGTGCCGTGAAGCCGGGCCCCATGAAGCCGGGACGGGCGGCCGGACGCGGTGCCGGTCGTGGAGCATCAGCGGAGTCCGACGACGACCTGGGTGGTCGTCAGATCG
>JAURHL010000275.1 GCA_030833305.1 Acidimicrobiales bacterium
CGGAGTACGGCCTCGTACTCGACGAGATTCGCGTGAACGGTCGAGTGTCGGCATCGACCCGACGCGAACTGGCGGGCATCGCGTTCCGCGAGATCGCCTCCTACGACATCGCCATCGCGAACTGGATGTCCGGTGAGTCGTCGTCGACCCTGCCGTCGCATCTCTTCATCGGGGCCGAGCGGGTGCAGGACCTTCGCTACGGCGAGAACCCGCACCAAGAGGGCGCGCGTTATCGCACGACCGGTGCGACCAGTTGGTGGGACGCGGCCGTGCAGCACGGAGGCAAGGAACTCAGTTACCTGAATCTGTACGACACCGAAGCGGCCTGGCGCATGGTTCACCAGTTCCGCGCTCCCGCGTGCGTCATCGTGAAGCACGCGAACCCGTGCGGTGTGGCGGTGGCGGACGACGTCGAATCCGCGTATCGCGCGGCGAACGAATGCGATCCCGTCAGTGCGTTCGGTGGCATCGTGGCGTTGAATCGCAACGTGGATGCCGGCACGGCGACCGCATTGGCGCCGATCTTCACGGAAGTCGTCGTCGCCCCGTCCTACGATGCCGACGCTCTCGACATTCTCAGCGCGAAGAAGAACCTGCGGGTGATGTCCGCGCCGGCTCCGTCGTCGCGTCGACTCGATGTGCGCACCATCGACGGGGGCTTCCTCGTTCAGAACGTCGACGTGGTCGGACTCGATCGGTCGACGTGGAAGGTGGTCACCGAGTCCACGCCGTCGGAATCACAATGGGACGACGTCGAATTCGCGTGGTTGGTGTGCGCCGGGGTCAGCTCGAACGCCATCGTCTTCGCCAAGGATCGTATGGCGCTGGGTATCGGGGCGGGTCAACAGAATCGTCTGGACTCGGCGCGAATCGCGGCCACGCGGGCCGCGGGTAGGGCCGCGGGCGGAGTGTGCGCGAGCGACGCCTTCTTCCCGTTCCGTGACGGACTGGACGCCGTGGCCGATGCCGGAATCACGGTGGTGATTCAGCCCGGAGGCAGCGTGCGTGACGACGAGGTGATCGCCGCGGCGAACGAGCACGGCATCGCCATGGTGTTCACCGGCGAGCGCCACTTCAAGCACTGAACGCGGGGCGAAGCGCCTAATCGGTCGACGTGTTCGAGGTGGCCTTGTTCTCGGCGGCCTTCTTGATGATGTACGGCGTGAGGGCCAAAGTGCCGCCGGCGGCGATGATCGCGAAGGAGATGCCCGAGTTGGTGTCCGGGGTGAAGGCCCCGAGGAAGAATCCGGCCACACCGATGGTGGTCATCGCGGCACCCCACCAGGTCATGGCGCGACGTTCACCACGGGATCCCACGTAACACAGGGCCAGGCCGGCGATGGCGGCGAGCACCCCGGCCCCGGCGTTGGCCATGCGAACCGCCATGAGAAGAGCACCGACCAGAATGGCGACCATTCCGGCCGGGATCAGCGCTGTTCCGACTCCTCGGTATCCGCGGCGATCGAGTGTCGCCACCCCGAGGATCAACGCGGTTCCCGCGATCATGTAGATCACACCTTGTTTGCCGAGGAAGTTGCCGACTTCTCCGGGGAGATCCGAATAGAGGTTGTCCTCGTAGCACTCCTCGGGAACTTCTTCGTCCGAGTAGTACAGCTCCTCACATCGGTCGTAGGTCAGAACCTCGCCCCCGATGGCCGACGACAAGCCGAAAATGAGGGCGAGGGCCGCGAAACCGAGAAAGATCGACCGTCCTCGGAATCCGGGAAGCACCCACACCACCACGTGCAGGACGGCGGTGAGGATCAGCCCGAGGCCCGCGTTCATCTCGGTGTCGCCGATGAATGTCACGCAGAACAACAGCAACGAGGTGATTCCGGCGCCAACCGCCGCGGCGCGTAGGTCGGCGTTCTTGGTGAGTTTCAGCATGATCGCCAGCGCTGCTCCGAAGGCCGTGATCGTTCCCGCGTACAGACCGCCGACGCTCGACGAGTCGCCCTGCAACAATGCGGACCATCCGATCGTCAACAGGAGTCCGGCGAGACCGGACAACGCCGCGCTCAGTCGAGGCTCGGGGCGTTGTTTCGCGTCGTCGCCCAACTTCTCGAGGAAATCCCAGACATTGGTGGGTTTGGTCGCTGGCGTCGATGTCGATCCCGT
>JAURHL010000276.1 GCA_030833305.1 Acidimicrobiales bacterium
TCGTCACGAAGGTGAGTGTCGCAGTTCCGCCACGGCGGCGCGCAGCAGGTCGTCGTGCGTGGGGTCCGGCGGGGGAGCGACGAGGATGCCGTCGGCGACGCCCCCGAACCATTCACGTGCCACGCGCGGGAGTTCATCGTAGGTGGCTTGCGGCACGAGAGTGTCGAGCACCTCGTCGGTGACGAGAGTCGACAAATCGGACCAACGTCCGTCACGGATGAGAGAACGCAGACGGCCGGCCAGTTCGGACCAGCCGAACAGCTCGAGCGTGCGCTCGTACGCCGGAGTGCTGTAGAGAAAAGCGAGTAGCCGCCGGTTGTGTTCGCGTCGTTCGTCGAGATCCGTCGAGGAGACCCCCAGTATCCACTGCGTTCCCACCACCAGTTCGATCTCGCGGGGATCACGACCGGCGTCGCGGGCGCCGTCGTCGAGGCCGGGACGACACAGCTCGCGCAGATACCGCGGATGACTGTTCGTCGGATGGGTGACGAAGCCGTCGGCGATGCGTCCGGCCGCGCGCACGAGACGCTTGTTCACTCCACCCATCCAGATGCTCGGTCGGGCCACGCCGGCGGGAAGCGGGTCCGGCGTGAAGTTGGGTGTGAGCAGATCCAGGTCGTAGTGGGTGCTGTGGTAGTCCAACTTCTCGAGACCGTCGAAGGCTCTCCAACAGGCGCGCACCGCGCCGATGTGATCACTCAGTCGACCCACCGGGTCGTCGAAGGAGGCTCCGAATCGCCGCTCGATGTGCGGTCTGATCTGGGTGCCCAAACCCAACTGGAAACGACCGTTCGACAACGCGGCCAGGTCCCAGGCGCTGTACGCGACGGCCATGGGACTGCGCACGAGCGCCAAAGCGACACTCGTTCGCACCACCAACGACTCGGTGGCCTGGAGAGCGGCCATCGACGCCAGGAACGGGTCGTGAACGGTCTCGGCGATGTGCAGTCCGTCGTAGCCGAGGCTCTCGATACGGCGCGCGTGCGCGGCGATGTCGTTGATCGGCAAGCGCGGGTCCATGCCGGCGTACACGCGCACGTCAGGACCGTTCCGTTTCCGTGGCGCGTTCGGCCGCGCGCCGGGCGGCCCACTCGCGGGCCCGACGATTCTCGACGGCGAATGCTTCGTCACCGTGGCCCAACGGTGCGACCTCGTCGTACAGGTCTCGGATGGCCGAGACGGCGGGACCGTGATTGGTGGCGATGGTCGCGGCGATTTCGAGCGCACGATCGAGTAGTCGCGAATGCTCGACGACCTCGGTGACGAGACCCCACTCGAGGGCTCGTTGCGCGTCGATGAATTCGGCGGTGACACTCATGCGTCGGGCCCGACCCGATCCGATCAGACGCGGAAGCACCACGGTGAGACCCCAGCCCGGGATCATGCCCACCTTGGCGTGGGTGTCGGCGAAACGCGCCCGATCGGAAGCGATGAGAAAATCGCAGGCCAGCGCGATCTCGAACCCACCGGTGACCGCGGCGCCGTTGATGGCGCCGATGATCGGAACCCGCGTGGGTGGTAGGGCGCCCCAATATCCCGGGTGCGGGTTCGTGCCCTTCTTCTTTCCCGATCCGACGTCGCGTAAATCGAAACCGGCGCAGAACGCCGGATCGGCACCGGTGAGAACGATGGTGCGAACGGATGGATCGTCGTCGGCTCGGCGAATGCACGCGGGAAGTTGCTCGGCCAGATCGGGAGATATCGCGTTGCGCGCGTCGGGCCGGTTCAACGTGACGATCGCGACGCGGGAGTTCGCGGCGAGCGCGCGAAACTCGAGCGTGACCGCTTCCGCCGATTGCTCGTCCCCTTTGGCCCCGACCACTCTGGCATAGTGTCATGAACGGAGGAATGCGATGAAGTTCTGGTGTGCGACGGCGTTCATGAAGACCAAGCAGTTGGTGCACATCGCCCAACTGCTCGACGAGGCCGGATACCACGGCCTCATGGTGAGTGATCACCTCGTCTATCCGAAGAACCTGCAGTCGAAGTACCCGTACTCACCTCATCCCGACGGGCGCCCGATCTGGGATCCCGAGACCGCCTGGCCCGATCCGTGGGTGCTCATCGGAGCCATGACCAGCGTGACCAAGCAGTTGAACTTCACCACCAACATCTA
>JAURHL010000277.1 GCA_030833305.1 Acidimicrobiales bacterium
ACTACGGCATTGCACCTTCGGCCATTACCGTCCTGACAACGCGGTCGGATGTTCGTGATCGGCTGATCCGTGAGGACGTTGAGAGACTGGACAATGAAGAGCCGTTCGACCTCGTGCCATGGGAGGAACGCGCTGAGGACAAGATTGTGTGTCAGACGGTTCATCGAGCCAAGGGTTTGGAATCGGCCGCCGTCATTCTGGTCTCCCTTGATGAGGAGATCGACGAACGTCTCCTGTACGTCGGTGCGAGTAGGGCGAAACTGTGGCTCACCGTGGTCGGGACTGAGGAGCTTGGCAGTCGTTTCGGACTTTGCGAGTGACCACGTCTGGTAGGTGGCGCACATTTCGGTCGTTCGGGTTCGTTCCTTCTGACGTGGGGGACTCCCACCCGGACAAGGAGCATCATGGCCAGCACGAGGAACAGTGGTTCGACGACGAGAAAGGCGAAGACGAGCGGTCCCCAGAAGGGACGAAAAGTGCCCGTTTCGGTGGTGTCCCATGGGTTCGGAGGGAGTGAGATCAGCATCGGCGATCTCGTCGACATCACTTTTCAGCGCACGTTACGGGTCGCCGAGACCGGTTTGAACGGTTTGCCGCCGGGGCTCGGCATGTTCCCCCTACGCAGTGTGGACTCCCTCGGAGATCGGGCCACGGTCGACATGGTCGAACGCGGCGGAGTGGTCATGCCCATCTATCAGCGCGAGGCCATGTGGTTGTCGTTCCATTCGAACGTCCCCGTCGCCATCCAGGTCGGCACCGGACTTCGCTGCGCGGTCACGGGCGACAAGCTCGAAAAGCGCCTGCGTCACCGCAAGCAGAATTTCATCGTGGGAACCACTCAGCCGTGGCTCGATGGGTTCAAGACCGAGACCGGAGAAGTTCGTCAGTTCGTGGCGGCGCGCCTCGGAGACGGCGCCACCGTCGAAGAACAGTTGAGCGACGAGGCTCCCGTGGGCGGGGTCCAGATCGTGGTGTGGGAGCTCACCGACGAGGCCCTCGAGCGTTGGCACCACCGACAGGATCGATGGATTCACGCGTCGAGCCCATCCCTCGACGTCTGCTTCAGCATCGAGCCGCTGGCGTGCATGATGTCCATGGGCATTGGGGCCGGTGGCCTGATCCAGCAGGAGATTTACAGGTCCGATTTCGCCAAGTCGGACTGGCGAAGCGAGCCGTCCGCCCGCGTCTGGGTGCATCTCACCGATGCCAACAACTGGACGGCGCTCACCGGCGAACCGCAACCGTCGACGCCCGTCACGGCGCAGCAATACGCCGAATGGGGATTCCCGTGGTTCGACTACTACGACGCCGACCATGTGGACGTGGACGGCTCACCGGTGCTGGCCGGCGTGAAGACGGTGGGCGAGGTTCTCGGTGGCCACGATGACGGCGCCTCGATGCATCCCGGCGCCGCGGCGGTGACCCACCTCGGTTCGTCGCGTCGACCCCAGCGGGTGCGAACGCCGAAGTGGGATTGATGATTCGTCGTTGGTGACCGCGACCGGGCTAGCGCGTGGCGCGCCGAACCAGATCGTCCACCAGAGACGACGAGTAGGAGATTGATCGCCCGTCGTAGGTGAAGCGACCGTGGTCGTCGTTCGTCAGCACGGGACGGATGCGAGGACCACCGCCGAAGGTCAAGACCGGTTCACGGTGCCATGCGCGCCACGCCATCACCAGTCCGATGGCTGCCATGGCATGTAGTTGAGGGTCGGCATCGGGACGTTCGATGAGGTCGAGGGCCGCGATCGCCAAGCGGGCCCCTTCGCGCGCACCGTTCACCCAGGGCACGCAACCGTCGTCGATGTCGTCGGCCTCCAATGTGGCCACGTCCTCCCACCATTGTCGCGAGGGTCGCGCCCCGGGCCAGTGCGGATCATCGGGAAACGCGGTGGCTTGCGCCAACCGTCGCCAACCGCGTTCATCGATGGCCCGCTCCCACGTCGTCAAGGGGTCGTCGCCACGACACCAGGCCATGGCGCTGGCGATGGTGGGCATCGATGCACGGGCGAACATCATCGGGTTGATCAGCACTCCCGCCAGGCCGTCACGAATCGCGGGATCGCGTC
>JAURHL010000278.1 GCA_030833305.1 Acidimicrobiales bacterium
AAGGAGGGTCTGGCGATCATCCTGGCCTTTGTGGGGGTGAAGATGCTGATCGCCGAGTGGTACCACATCCCCACCTGGCTCAGCTTGATGGTGATCGTGATCGTTCTGGCAGCGGCCATCGGCTTCTCGCTGAAGGCCGACCGCTCGTCGCCGAACGACGACGACCCATCCCGGCATTAGTCTCGGTCGCGATGGCGATCGCCGAGGAGGACATCGAACGCGTGAGGGCGTCGGTATCGATCGTCGATGTCGTCCAGCAATACGTCGCGCTTCGCAAGACGGGTCGCAACTGGGTCGGTTTGTGTCCGTTCCACGCCGAGAAGAGTGGCTCGTTCAACGTGCGCGAGGAGACCGCACGCTACAAGTGCTTCGGTTGTCAGGCCGGTGGTGACGTCTTCAAGTTCGTCCAGGAGATCGAACACGTGGATTTCGTCACCGCCGTCGAGAAGTTGGCGGGTCGAGCGGGCATCACCCTCACCTATACCTCCGGGGGCGAAAGTCAGGATCGTCAACGTCGCAAGAAGTTGGTGGGGGCCATGGAGGCCGCGGTCGAGTGGTATCACGAGCGCCTGCTCTCCTCTCCCGATGCCCGTGAGGCTCGCGACTACCTGCGTCAGCGCGGTCTGTCCGGTGACGTCGCTCGCCGATTCAAGTTGGGCTACGCCCCCAAGGACTGGGACCTGCTCAGCACGCACCTGAAGTCCCTGAAGATCCCCGACGACGTGCTGGTCGACGTGGGGCTCTCCTTCATCAACAGTCGTCAGCGTCCGACCGACGCGTTTCGTGATCGGATCATGTTCCCCATCTTCACCGACACCGGCGAACCGGTGGCGTTCGGTGGTCGCATCCTTCCCGGCTCGAGCGACCCGGCCAAGTACAAGAACTCCTCGGAGACGAAGATCTACTTCAAGTCCAAGACGTTGTACGGCATGAACTGGGCCAAGAACGACGTGGTGAAGGCCGATCAGGTGATCGTCTGCGAGGGCTACACCGATGTCATCGGATTCCATCGTTCCGGTGTCACGCGGGCGGTTGCCACCTGCGGCACGGCTCTCACCGAGGATCATGTGCGCATCCTGAAGCGATTCGCCAGTCGCGTGGTTCTGGCCTTCGATGCCGACGCCGCCGGCCAGGGTGCCGCGGAGAAATTCTACGAATGGGAGAAGAAGTACCAAGTGCAGGTTTCCGTGGCCCGTTTCCCCGACGGGAAGGATCCCGGTGACCTGGCCAACAGCGATCCGGCCGCCTTGGCCGCGGCCATCGACGAGGCCATGCCCTTTCTCGGGTTCCGCGTCAATCGCGTGGTGGGGGGCAAGCCGTTGCGCAGCCCCGAGGACCGGGCGCGGGTCGCCGAGCAGGCGATGCGAGTGATCAACGAGCATCCCGACGTGAACGTGCGCAAGCTCTATGCCGGCGAGGTCGCCACTCGGGTCGGAATTCCGGTGGCCGATCTGTCGCGATTGGCCGAGAAGCGCAACGAGCGCCCAGAGGTGCGGGTGTCCTCCACCCGCGAGATGGGCGTGGCCGAGAACGCCGAGTTCGTGGCGATCACCTTGTTGTTGCAGGCATGGGACGACATCGCCCCCTGGCTGATCGAGGAACTCTTCGATTCCGAGGTCTCCCGACGTGCATTCCTCGCCTTGGCCGCCGCGTCGCAGGTCGAGTCGAAGAATCTGGTCGACACCGCCTTGGAACTCGCCGACCCCGAGGTGCGCGAACTGCTCGAACGAGCCGCCGTCGCTGATGTGGAAGTGGAACCGATGTCGGTCGCCTTCGATCTCATCGGGGTGGCGGTGCGTCGTGTGTTGTCGCGACGCACCGGTGTCACGGACGCCGATGCCATTCGCGCGGATCGTGAGGCGCGCGTTCGACTCGAGGAGCTCGAGGATTCCCGCCTTGCTCCGGCGGCATCGGAAGCATTGCTAATGTGGATCGCGGAGCGGGGCACTCGTGCGGGGGGTGGGGGTGACAGTCGAGACTGACGTGGTCGATGGAGATCGGCGTGGACCCACCCCCG
>JAURHL010000279.1 GCA_030833305.1 Acidimicrobiales bacterium
GAACCGTCACGATTACATTCCAGCCAAAGGACGGCAGTGCGCCGATGGAATTCACGGTGGCTGATTACGGCCCCGACGGTGGCGTTGCAATGGGCATGTACAACTTCAACGACAGCATCCGCGACTTCGCGCGCGCGTCGATGCGGTACGGCCTGGCCCGTAACTACCCGGTGTACCTCTCCACCAAGAACACCATCCTCAAGGCCTACGACGGCCAGTTCAAGGATCTCTTCCAGGAAGTGTTCGAAACCGAATTCAAGGCCGAGTTCGACAAGGCCGGTCTCACCTACGAGCATCGCCTCATCGACGACATGGTCGCCTGTGCCATGAAGTGGGAAGGCGGCTACGTGTGGGCCTGCAAGAACTACGACGGTGACGTGCAGTCCGACACCGTGGCCCAGGGATACGGCTCGCTCGGCCTCATGACCTCGGTGCTCATGACGCCCGATGGAAAGACCGTCGAGGCCGAAGCGGCGCACGGCACGGTGACGCGCCACTATCGCGAACACCAGAAGGGCAACAAGACCTCGACCAACCCGATCGCGTCGGTGTACGCCTGGACCGGCGGTTTGAAGCATCGCGGCAAGCTGGACAACAACCCCAAGCTCATCGAATTCGCCGAGAACCTCGAGCGCGTGTGCGTCGAGAGTGTCGAGGGCGGCGAGATGACCAAGGACCTCTCGATCCTGATCTCCAAGGATCAACCGTGGCTCACCACCGAGGACTACTTGGCTGCGCTCGATCGTCGCTTGCAGCAGAAGATGTCCTGACCCGATGCGCGCCGTCGTTCTGCGTGCGCATGGCGGTCCCGAGGTCCTCGGCATCGAGGACGTCGAGCAACCGGTTCCCGGTCCCGACGACGTGTTGGTGGCGGTGCGCGCGACGGCGCTGAATCGCGCCGACATCCTGCAGCGCATGGGCGGTTACCCTGACCCGCGTCGCGGGCTGTCGCTCGAGATCCCGGGTCTCGAGTTCAGCGGAGTCGTGCACGCCGTCGGCGAGCGGGTCACCATGTGGAAGCCCGGCGACCGGGTGATGGCCATCGAAGCGGGTGGCACCTACGCGGAGTTCGTCTGCACGCACGAACGTCAGCTGATGGCCGTGCCCGCGTCGGTTCCGTTGGCCGATGCGGCCGCCATCCCCGAGGTCTTCCTCACGGCATGGGACGCCCTCGTCCTGCAGGGTGGTCTCACCTCGGGTCGGTGGGCGCTGGTGCACGCCGGTGCGTCCGGTGTGGGCACCGCCGCCATCCAGATCGCCAAGGCCATCGGTGCTCGCATCGCCGTCACCTGTTCGGCGGGAAAGATGGAGGCGTGTCGGGAGCTGGGCGCCGATCTGGTGATCGAGCGCTCGCCCCACGACTGGCTGGCGGTCCTGCACGCGGCGATCCCGGCCGGTGTCGACGTGGTGCTCGACGTGGTCGGTGGCGACGAAGTCGACCGCAATCTGCGGGCCGTGACCACCAAGGGCACGATCGTGCAGGTCGGGTTGATGGGGGGCGGCGCCACGAACGTGAACGTCGGCCTGCTCTTGACCAAGCGCGTGCGCTGGATCGGCACCACTCTGCGCGCGCGCCCCATCGAGGAAAAGGCCGCGCTCACGCGACGGTTCGCCTCCGAGATGCTCCCGCTGTTCGACGACGGTCGCTTGCGACCGATCATCGATCGTCGTTATCCACTCGAACGCATCGCCGAGGCCCACGAGGCGATGGGTGCCAACGCGAACACCGGCAAGATCCTGATCGATGTCGGAAACATCGACTGACCCTTCCCCGGCCGACGAGGGCCCTCGCCCGACTCGTCATCGCGGCCTCGATGGACTCCGTGGTATCGCGGTCATCCTCGTCCTGGTTTTTCATTCCGGGCTCGATTGGTTGCCCGGCGGATTCCTGGGCGTGTCGTTGTTCTTCACGTTGTCGGGTTATCTGATCGTCAACCTGCTGCTGATGGAAGGCGAACGCATCGGGCGGGTCGATCTTCGGGCGTTCTGGTCGCGACGATT
>JAURHL010000027.1 GCA_030833305.1 Acidimicrobiales bacterium
GAGCGGCCATGGCTCGGCTCGGTCCGTGAGCTGTGAGGGCGGGGTCGATGGAGAAGATCCACAACTGGTCGTGAGGGAAGATGCGTTCGATCGCGGCAGCGCACTGCTGGGCCGCCAACGCAGGGACTCGTCCGGGTTCGCCCGCCTGTTCGCCGAATGCGAGCGCTTTTGCGGACAAGTCCCAGGCTTCCTCGATGTTGCCCTTGCTGAGTGCGTGGGCGGCCCAGCGAAGTGCGATCCGCCATTGACCCCATGCGTCTCCGTAACGCTTCGCCGCTTCTCCGGCCACGATCAACTCCGAGGTGGCGAGGTGGGTGGAGCCGCTTTCGTAGAGGTCGATGGAGCGAAGCAAACGGCTTTCGACCGCGGCGGTCGGGTGGCTCATGCTGACGGCCCGTTCGGAGATCCGAAGGCGTTGGGAAAGGAACGACGGTGAGCGGTGCACCTCGCGACACGAGTTGAGCACCAGTACTTGGGTGGTTGGTGACATGTCGTGGTCGGCGAGGAGGTCGAGGGCCAGGTTCGCGAGCGAACGCGCCGCCGAGGCGTTGGTGGACCACGCCCACGCGGAGCGGGAACTGGACTCGGAAATCTCGATGCCCGCCGTTCGGAACGCGCCACCCAGCGGGCGAAGTGCGTCGGTGACGGCCGTCGGCGTCGACAACAGGACCTGGGAGGATCGGGCCAGCAGACGGGTTCGTAGCTCGGCAGGAACGTCGGCCATGCTCAGGCTGTCGAGAAGTCGGGTGTAGGCGACAGTGTCGGGAATGAACTCGGCGAGGGTGGCCATCAACAGCAAGGCGTGGGCCTGCTCCGCGTGCAACTTGGCGGCGTGGGCCGAAGCGGCCGCGGTCTGGGCGACGCGCCATCCCTCTTCGCGTCGACCATCACTCAGAAGTTGGCGCGCCAGGACCAGAGCCGCCCGCACCCAATCGGGTGAGCCTTCGTCGGTGGTTTCCATCACGTGTTCGGCGACTCGTCGCGGGAGATTGAGGAACTCGCTGGACCAACCATCACCGATCGTTGCGATGGCCAATCGTTGCGTCGACTCGGGGGAATCCTGGATGAGCCGCGAATCACAGAGTTCGAAGGCCTCGGCGTAACGGCCCCCGCGTTCGAGGAATCGAATCACCGACGACCGCAGTTCAGTGTCCTGCCCCTCGGGGAACTCGGACACGCAGTTCGCGTACAGAGGGTGGACGAATTCGACCGTTCGGACGTGGCTGCGATTGATCAACACCGCGGACTCGGCGGTGGCCACACTGTCGCGCGTCTCTTTCGGCGACATTCCGATGCTCTCGGTGACGATGATGAGGTCGTCGATGGTGCCGATGCCTCCCAGAAGAGACAAGCAGACCAGAACTCGAACGTCCATCGGGATGGACCTGATTCGCTCCTCGATCACGCGGTTCACTTCCGGTGGGGTGAAGCGAGGGATCGGCGTGGCGGACCGTTTCGACAACCGGAGATACTCGAGGGTGAACAGCGGATTACCGCCGGTGAGACGATTGATCTCCCGTACGAACGTGTCGTCGAACGGTGTGTCGCCGACGGTTCGGGCCAGATCGATCGAGTCGGACTCTTCCAGACCCTCCAGATGCACGCAGGTGCAGGATCGGCTGATGGAACGAAGCGCCTGCGAAACCGCGTGCTCCGTGGCGGTGGAGCCGGTTCGCATCGCGCAGACGAAGGCGATGCCGAGCTGGAGCATGTGCTCGACGGATTTGGAGACGATCGTCAGTGAGGACTCGTCCAGCCATTGAAGGTCGTCGATGATGAACAGTGCCGGCCGGTGCGCCAATCGAGCGAGATAGTCGTTGAATTCCGCGAAATGCGCTCGAGGATCCGCGTCGTTGGTGAGCAGGTGAAGAGCAGGCGAGTCGGTCAGTCGCGGCAGTTGAGCGAGGCTGACGTACGGTTCGAAGGAGTCGCTGACGTGACCGACGATTTGTACCACCGACATGTCCGAGGTGCGTGCCTCGTTGGCCAGGGCGCGGAGAAGGTGCGACTTTCCCATGCCGGGTTCGGCCTCGATGAGGGTTGCCGAGCCGCGGCGATTCGACGCATTTTCGAGTGCCTCGCGCAGAAAGTCACGCTCGACGCGGCGCCCCACGGTCGTCGTGGGGCGTCCGTACATGGGCATGGAATCATGTTAGGGGTAACAGATCTTGGTCGCCAGAAGCCCAGAAGCACGTCTGTCGACCGGACTCCAGACCCCAACTGTTCACCGTCCCCGACTGTTCACCGTGTTTCTCGTGAGGAGCATGCGGCGAGCCACGCCGCCGAGCACCAACAGCAACATGGCTATAACAGGCCCGAGCCGCCGCCAGAACTGGCGGCGGCTCGGGCCCCGGGACTTCTATAGTCGTTAGTCCTCGTCACCGACCGTTGATCAACCAGATGACGCGGCGGCGAATGATGCTCACGAACGCGCCACCCACCAGCAACCACAGCGCGACCATCAACGGCGTCGAAACATCCGAGCCCGTTGCCGGCAGGGCGCCCGCGGACACCTTCAGACCCAGAGAGGACTGCACCGTTGGACTGGCCACCACCAACGTGTGGTTGCCCAGCGCGATGTTGGACGGCAACGATGCCTGACCCTTGATGGTGCCATTGGCCGCCACGGTGTAGGTGCCAATGAGAGTGGGGGTCGACATGACGACGAACTCCACTTCCTCGCCGGGCGTCAGACCCGAAGCCAAGATTCCCACTTGACCTCTACCGATCACCTCGATGACCGCGCCTGGCAACACATCGGTCACCGAGCCGTCCTGGTTCAACCCTGCGAACAACGTCGACTTGTTGCCCACTTCCACCAACACCGTATTCTCAATGGGTACCGGCACCGTCAACAAGCCCGTGAGGTTCGCCCCTGTCGGTGTATCGATCACTGTCAAGCCGCTGCTACCTCCGGCCGACTGATTCAACTGGCTCACCAGAGCGTCAGCGGCCGTCTGCAACGACTGCACCTCGGCCGGGCTGCGATCCTCGGGATCGACCTGTGCCGCTGGCAAATCAGCGGGCGTCTCAACATCCGGTGTCACCGGCTGACCATTCACCAGTGCGGTCGCCGAACCCGGCTGTTGAGTGAGCGTCGCCTGGTTCGACGAGTTCACCAAGGTCGGTGCGGCTACCGGTGACGGGGTCGACGGGGTCGACGGGGTCGACGGGGTCGACGGGGTCGACGGGGTCGACGGGGTCGACGGGGTCGACGGGGTCGAGACTCCAGAGATGGTGAACTTTAGGCCCATGGGAACGTTTGCCGACATCTGGTACTTGCCTCCGAAGGCGAAGAACGAACCCCCCATCGTGAACGCACCTGCGCGCAGATTTTCGACGACACACGTACCGGAAGTGAACGTAGCCCCCGTCGACGGAAGATTGGTCGAAACCACCCCGGTTGAATCAATCAGGATGAAGAACCCGGTCGGTCCGCTCATTCCAAAGGAGTCCCCGAGAACAATGAACGAGCCATCAGCCTGCGGATGGAGAGCAAACGCCTGATTGCTCCCTGACGCAAAGATCGTCAGGACACCGGCATTGGCAAAGTTTGCGTCGGCCGCGCCCGTCGTGCGGTCGTATCGGGCAACGGTCACCTTGTTGGAAGGAGGTCCAGCCATGCCCCCACCGCCCCCACTCGAGATCCTCTCCACCGCCAGGAGATACATGTGGGTTCCAACGACCCTCGCATCACGAATCTCCGCGCCAGGTGCGAGTGTTCCACTGCTTCCGAAACCTCCGACCGCAGACCCGCTCGCGTCGAATTTCGTCATCGTCGATGTGCCTGTGGTCCAGTCGGAGTTCCACACATACAAGGCTCCGGTCGAATCGGACCGAATGAATCGACCGGATACCGCCACCGCCCCGTTGGTGCCGAAGTTGGTGTCGATGGCCCCCGCGGACGTGAGCTTGACGACTGAGTTCGTAAAGGAACACGGGCCCTGGCCGCACTGTCCCGTTTCGACGTTGGCGTACGTGGAACCGGAGGGTCCGACAGCAATCTCCGTGACGCTTTGGAACGAACCGGAAGGCGGGGCCGGAAAGGACACCGTGCCTCCGCTGCCCCACGAGGTGTCGGGGGCCCCGGCTGACGTCAGTCGAACCAGGACCGGAGCGGAGTTGTTGTTCAGGAATACTGACCCGCCGAGGATGAACGACCCATCGGAACCCTGGATGAGTCGATCGAAGCGGCCCGTGACCTGTACATAGCCATTGGTGCCCCAGGTCGAGTCGTTGGATCCATCCGAATTGAGGCGATACAGACGTGACACTTCCATGCCCATGGACATCGGGGTTTCCACGGTAGCGAGGACGTAGCCCTTACCGTCGCTACCCACGAGGGACGCGAAGAGCATGATGCTCTTGCCCGACTCGACAGGAGTCCAAACACCCGAGGTTCCGAAGTTCGTATCGAGAGTGACACCCGGGGCGCTCGAGGAAGGTGCTCCCGCCGCACATGACGGCGGCATACCGCCTCCGCCTCCGCCTCCACCGCCGCCACCACCTGGGTTGACGGGAGGACAACTGATGGCAACGGAATCGTTGCCCTTCTTGATGTCCAACGAAAACGAGTACGTGCTTCCGGCGGTCGGATTGGGCACCGCCGCGTTGGAGATGTTCAGTTGGAGCCTTGTCGGTTCGGGATCCTTGATCGTGTCCCCGGGGTAGCTGCCGTCCATGGGTTGATCCCAGTAGTAAGACGGGGTATATCCCTGCCCTGGGTCGACGTTTTGGCCGCCGGTCGTCACCGTGTATGAATACGTGAGCACGTCTCCGGGTGCGACGAGGGCCATATCGACGCATGCCTGTGCGTAAAAGCCAAGATACTGGTCGCCCTCTCTTGCTACGTAGGACGACAAGTCGTATTGCAGGCCGTTGTCGATGGTCGCTGTCACGCTAGGACTGACGCAGTTCGTGGTTTCAACAAGCACGTTTCCGCCCCTCGTAACTTTTAACTTCGGCAAAAACGTCAAAGTTCCTGAGGTTTGAGTAACACGAATTTGTGGCGTGTTGATATTCAGATACGTTGGGAGTGGATCCGGAAGGGTGTAGGAGAGTGCCTGCGTATTTACGCCGGAGGCGTCAAAATAGAAATTGCCCACGAATCCGCCAAAGTTTGATTCGGTCATCGTGACGACGTCGCCGGACTGCAACGAAACTCCGTGACACGCCGGGTCTTGGCTAAAGTTGATGCTCGCGGTTGCTGTCAGAACGAGTTCTTCCCCCCCATAGGCCTTGAATGTCCCGTTCGAAGCCACAGCGCGACCTGCCAAGATATTCCCGTATGACACCGGAGCGGCGTTGACCGGGCTCTCGGTCAAGCCCGCAACCGCGATGCTGGCGATCGCCACAGATGAAGCCAGGAGCAACGAACTGGTTTTGCTTCGCAACCTGCTGGTGGGTGAGTTTTTGGACATGGGAATCCTCTCGAAGTGGCGTCCATCAAATATGGATGAGATACGTTGCGTCATCCAGCAACAAGTCACTTTTTTGACCACGATCCGCTCAGATTTGACCATCGGGCCCTCGGGTTCGGTTCGCGAGTCGACTTCGTCGGTGACAGCTGAGCGGCGATCACGTCGGGGATACTGAAGCGTCGCCGAACATCCAGGATTTGGTCGGTCCCGCCACCCGGACTAGTAAAGGACCGCCAGTAGTGTGGGCCTCATGATCTGGTTGTTCGCGGTGTTGGCGGCCATTGCGGTGTTTCTCATCGCGGCCCTCACGGTCGGCCGCGAGGCCCGGCGCCTCGACGCGGTGGCTCCCCGCGCCGTCTACGAGATCGAACAGGCGGTCGACTATGTGGCTGCCTTGTTGCCCGAGTCCACGCAGGCCCGCCTCACCCCCGAGGAGCTGAACCAACTGCTGGTGATGCACCTCAACTGGCTGCACGGCAAGGGTCTGATGCCCGAGAAGGCCGTGGACCAGCGACAGACCATCGACACCCCGGTGGTCATCGCCGAGGACACCCTGATCGGTTACTTGCTGGGCGAATCCGAGCGGGCCGGCATCGAGATGCTGGAAGACACAGACATCGTGGCCGTCACCGAGGCGCACCTGGCGTACTTCGACGCCATCGGGGCCGTCGGCCCCACAGCAACCCAAGCATGATCGACACGCCCAGCACGCTGGCCAGCACTGCCGGTGTCACCCAACCCGGGCGGTAACGCCAGTCGATGACGTGCGGGCCGGGTTCCACGCGAACGCCGAGGAACAATCCGTCGACCACCACCACGTCGGCCGCACGACCGTCCACGGTCACCTGCCAGCCGGGCAGTGCTTGCCGTGGTGCGGTCACGAGCGTGGTTTGGTCGAATTCGACGGTGGCCGACAGGTGCTCGGGATCGACGGCCAGCAGATCGACGGGTAGAGGTTCACAGAGACTCGTGCAGTCGAATGTGGCGTCGTCTCGATCGACGAGTGCGGTGTTCACCAACGACGCGAAATTCTCGCGCAAGTCGTTCGCCGCATCGTCTGTCGTGGTCGCCGCCCGAAACGCCCAACCAGGCGCGATCCAGGCGGGGTTCTCCCAGACGGTGAACAGTTGGTCCGAGGCCACGGGGCCTTCCCAGTCGGGCACGAGGACGTTCGGGTCGTCGGTGATGTCCAGCAGCACCCAGCGCACGCCCAACCGGGCCATGCGCGATGGTTCGAGGGGGGCCACCAGAGAGTTGCGCATGGGAAGGTCGTACGCCGGTGTGGGGGAGAAACGCTCGAGGGACGTGGCCCACCTTTTGGTGACCTGCACGCCGCCGTCGTAGCCGTCGATCGAGGCCACGTCGAACAAGGCATTGGCGTTGGGTCGTAGGGCCGGCAACAGGTACGGGAAATCCCCGCTGTCCTCGGTGAGGGCCAGGGTGTAGCCCTCGGTCGAGGTGAGGAATTCGGTGGTCGACATTCTGGTGGATTCCACGGGAACACTCGACGCGACGTCGTGGATGATCGACGAGCGGTCGAGCATGATCAACTCGATCACCAGAACCGTCACCACGAGTGTCACCGAGCGTCGCCTGGTCGTCTCATTGCCACGTCCGTCCATCACCACGGCGGCGACGATCGTCAGTGCGGTGGCGAACCAAGTGAGCTTCGTCCGACCATCACCCGAATCCAACGGCGCCAGGACCAACACCACGATTCCCGACGTCACCGTCGCGATCACCACCTTGGCCAGGGTCGTATCCGCGTGTCGCCGAAGAACGTCCACAGCATGTCCGACGAACACCGCGGCGATCAACGAGACGATCACCAACCAACGCGTGCTGACGCGGGCCTGGTCGAAGCCGGGGAGGAAGTCGAAGGCGAGACGAAAGACCGGTGTGCGTGGGCCGAGGGACCAAACGGTGCCCAAGACGGCCACGATGGTCAGGGGGACAGCCCACGGACGCGTGTCGCGTTCGCGCAGTGCCATGAACATCGCCAGAGCGGTCAGGATGACGGCGACCACACCCAGATAGGCGATGGACTCGAACGCACCGGCGAACACATCGGATCGACCGCCGTGAACGGTACCGAGAAACACCTGGACGACCGAACGTGCCCGAAGGACGAGGGCACCGTTATCCAAGCCGGCCACATCGCGCCCACCGGAGAAGTACGAGTCGCCCGTCGCGGCGATGGCCGACGACAGTTGCAACGCGCACGTGAGCACGGCCACGCCAACGGCAGTCGCCAGCGCGGCCGTGGCGCGTCGGCGTTCGTGACTGACGATCAGCAGGAAAACAGAGAACACGGCGGCGGTCAGGGCGACCTCGTACGTCATCTGTGGGTGACCGCTGACGATCGCCATGCTGAGTGCGAGGGACAGAAGTCCCACGTAGGTGCGTCTGGCGGGGTGCGTGATCACCATCACCACGAACGCCAATATCCATGGCAACCAAGCGATGACCATGACTTGTTCGACCTGCACGGATTTGGTGGTGGTGGCACCGCAGAACACGGCGACCAGACCCGCACAGGTGGCGGCCATGCGCGACATGTTCAGCCGTCGAGCCAGGAAGACCAGCCCGATGCCGAGGATCGCAACATGAACGGCGGCCAACAGATTCAGAGCCTGGTTGGGTTCGAGCAGGTACGAGATCCACCGCAAGGGTGAGAGCGTTCCTGTTTGGGGGTTGCCCATGTGGGGGACGCCGCCGAAGATCCGATCGTCGATCAACGGCAGGCGCCCGTCGACGAAAGCCTCCTTGCTCACGATCCAATTGGGCGTGGCGTAGGTTCCGGTATCGAATGCGACCACGTAGTGCCCCGGCCACCAGAACTGTCGGGTGACCCACGCCGTGGCGGCGAGAACGATGAGATACGGAAGTTCTCGACGCCTCATGAGCCCGCGCGGGTCTCATCCACCTTGCGGATTCGGCGGCCCTCACCGATGCCGTGTCGGATGTAGTGCAGCAATGGGTGCGCACCACCCGCGGCCACGTCCTTGTAGCGCTTCAAGTACCACACCGCGTCGAAGGCCCCGCTCGGCTGACGACCCTCGTGCGGGCCGTAGAAGAAGTAGTGCGTGGCCGGATCCCAGCCCGCATCGGCGACGTCGGGGTGGCGCTCCAGGTACCAGCGGGCGTCGAAGAACTCGCTGTCACGGATCTCGCTGATGGCCTGCTTCTGATCGCGCAGAATCGAGAATCGGAGGGTCGCGAGTAACCGCGCGCGTCGCACGACCGCTTTGATTTGGCGGGCTCGTCGGGGCGACAGGCGACCGGCCGCGATCCGTCGCAGTCGCAGCGCCAACTTGGATGATTCCTTCACCGTCCGGGGCACGAACACCTCGAGGATCTCCTTGTTCGGGGGCCACACGTGGAACGTGCCGACGTACCGGATGGGCATGGTGGGCGGCTCGAACTCGTAGCCGTAGATGCCGAAGTACTCGGTGAAGAACTCGTCGACTTTCTTCAGCGAGCCGTTGGTGGCCACCCCACCGTGAATCTGGTGGAACGTGGCTTCGCCCAGTAGCAGCGTGGGGATCGTGTTCGGCGCCTCGCAGGCCCGGCGCCACATGTCGAGGTTCACCAGTCCGCCACCGGCCGATGTGAAACGTTCCTCGTAGCCACCGAGTTCGTTCCATAGCGATCGCCACATGAACAAGCTGTTGCTCTCGGCCACCGGGTCGAACCAGGTGGGCCCGGACGATTCGTCGAACACCGACACCGCGAACAGGTTGTAGCCGTCGTTGGTCCAGTCACTTTCCTCGAGCAAGCGGTCCTCGACGGATTGGTCGTAACCCTCGAGCGCGGACTCTCGTTGGAACTTGGGCCCCAGGTAGCGGCCGCGCGAGCCCACGAAAGCACGTTCGTCGTGCAGCAGCGCACTCCGCGCGTTACGAACGAGGCCGGGCGACGCGATGCGCGCTCCGTCGATGTACACGCAGATGATGTCGCCCTTGGCCAACGATGCGCCGTGGTTGATGGCCGCCACCGGACTGTGCGTGGGGTTCGCCATGTTCACCACGGTCAGGTTCAGATTCAGATCGGATAAGGACTCCGCCGTGGGTGGAACCTTGGAGCCGTTGTCCACGAGGATCACTTCGTAGTCGTCGCGTTCCACACCGGCCTGGTACGCCGGAGAAAGCGACCGGAGCGTTCGGGGGATCTCCCGCGTCATGTTGTAACTGATGACGACGATGGAGACGAACGGCGTCATCGTCCGCGCACCTCGCGCAACTTCGAGTCGGCCAACAGTTCACGGATCCGGATCATGCCCGTGGCCATGCGTGCGGTGCCTCGTCGTTTGCGAACGATCTTCAGGACCTTCTTCATCGCCTTGGCCCGCGCGTCGATCTTCTCGGTGCGGTCCACGATGGAGCGAGGCACCTCGGTCATGTTGTCGATGGCATCGTCGATGATGGTGTCGAAGTTGTCCCACAGCACGTTGTTGGTGGGGTCGAGGCCGAGCACCATGAGGCTGCCGGTGGGTTCGGTGTCCACGGGCAGGACGATCAGGTCGGGGCGATGCCGTCGCAGAATGGGAATGATTTTCCAGATGTCGCCGGTCCAGTATCGCGACTGACGAATGCGCTCGCCCTGCAACGGGTGCGCCGGATAGATGTCGTCGACGATCACCACCGACCCGGCGTGGCAGAAACGCTCCATGTTCATGAAGTCCTTCAAGGCGAACTCGATCTGGTGCATGCCGTCGATGTAGCAGAGGTCGATGGCCTTCATGGCCGAGGTGTCGGCGAGACGGAAGAAGTCGTCGCTGGTGGTGAGGCTCACCGAATGGTGGGCGGGTAGGGCCTCGGAGAGTTGTGGCGCGGGATCGATGCCGAGAGCGGCGCATTGGGCCAACTTCAGACTGGCGCCGTATTCCACGCCGATCTCGGTGTAGAAGCGGGGTCGCACGTTCTGGTGCAGATCAATGAGGAACTGGTAGCAGTCCAAGGTGCCGGCGCCGTGCTCCACCTCGTCGGGGACTCCCGGAGGAAAGGAGTTCTGCACCGGAGTGGCGAGGGCCAGCGTGAGGTCGGGGGTCCGACGTTCGGCCGATGCACCGAAGCAGAACGAGGTGATCGTTTCGAACGAGGGACCGAACGGGCTGCGCCATACGTCGGTTCGCACGGCACGATCGGGTTGCCAGTCGACCACGGGTGTCCCCGCGACGATGAGCACACCGTGTTCACCCAGACATGTTTGGAGACCCGAAAGCAGATCCGCGGTGACGGACACATCGGGCCCCACGATGGCCACGTCGACGGTGGACGCCGGCGTGTCGACGGCCTCAGGTCGCGCATCGCGAATGTTCGTGTTGACGCCCGTGAACACCGAGGCGTAGGCGGGTCCGGCTCCCGCACCGACGATCAGGACCTCGAGTCGGCGAGGGGAGCAGAAATGGGGCTGGTTGATGACGTTCGTCTTCAGTGCGACCCGCAGATTGTCCAGAGAGGAAATGAAGTTCACCACGGGGCCTCGCCAACCTTGTCTCGACGCCCCATTCTAGGCGAGGTGGCGTTGCCGGCTCAGACCAACAGGGGCAACTGATCGAGCGGATAGCACGAGGGTGCGAAAAACCACGCTTCGATCGCGTAGCGGGGCTTGGTCATACCCGGTAGGGCCGAGGTGCGATGCAGGTTCATCTCGTCGAAGACAATCGCGTCTCCGGCTTTGAAATGAAGATGTGTGGGTTCACCTCCGTCACACGCTTCGGTGATCTGACGGGAGCTCACCGACCAATCGAAGATGGCCCCTTCGGTGCCGGTGGGGACGATGTAGTTCAAACGTCGAGGAACCATGTCCATCGACGGCGCATCGACTCCGCAGTCCGAGAGCGCGATCCAGAGGTTCATGGTGCGAATTCCCTGACCGAGAAAGGCGCCATCCTGGTGCCATCCGTGTTCACTCGGCTGATCGTGTGGCACGCGACGTAGAGACGTCTTCTTCACGGACAAAGCGGGAGATTCACCCAGGTAGTCCCCGGCCAACGTGTCGATGCCATTCGCCGTGAAGATTTCGAGCAACTCGAACATTCCTCGGGGCGAATCCGCGGCAAGCTCGGCTCCGGTCTCGCGAAACCACTGACGATCGAAATCGTGATCGTTGTGCGCCGAAGAAGGGGTGAAGGGTGCGAACCACGGAGTCGTTGTCTCACGCGTCGCACCGGACATCGCGCGGTCGTGTTGCTGGTATGCCTTGTCGATGGTGGCGCGCAAACGCTCGACCTCGACGTTGCTCAGTAAGCCACGAACGATGATCGAGCCGCGGGTGAGAACGCCGTCGCGAATGACCGAGGCGGACACGTCGGCCTTGTCGATCTCAGGAATTCCGTCATGGTTGGTGAAGGTGTCCGTGGGGGAGGGCGGCCAGGTTTGGAATCGGCTCGTGTACGACGAACGAAAAAAACCTTCGTAGCGGGTTCGAACGAGCTCCTCCTCCAACCGAGGCGAGGACTTTCGACGATTGGCGGTCGTCAACGAATCGATGGCAAGGCGCACATCGCCGGACTCGAGCAGCTTCCTCGACCGACGTATGGCGATTCGATCGCGAAGAACTGCTGGAATCAACACGGGGTCAATTTACCGTTTGTCCAGAATCCGTGCCGGTACCCCGACCACGGTGGTGGCGGCCGGAACATCATCGACGACGACGGCGTTGGCTCCAATGATCGCCCCGGGTCCAATGGTGACGGGGCCGAGAACCTTGGCGCCGGTTCCAATGTGAGTGCCCGATTCGATCGTGGGTCCGCGGAAGTTTCCCGCCTTGAGGCCGACCGTAACCCAAGGGAACACAACGCAGTCGGACGCGATGTCGGTGATTCCGTCGATCACCACCTGGCCGTGAGGCAAGTACAAACCCGGCCCGATGACCACGGGTGTCCCGATACAGACCTGGCACCAAGACATCGACAAGCGGTGCAGGACCCAAGGGAGAACTGGGACCCGGAACCGGGAGAGTCGTACTCGTCCCCGGTACATGACTTGGGCGATGAATGCGTCAGAGACGAATACCAGCCTGATGCATTCGATCAGAATGCGGAACCTGCCATTGGCGCGTTCCGACTCGTTTCGGAATTCTAGAGTCCGCCTCGCGTCACGCCCTACAGCGCTGAAGAAAGCGGGATGTTCCCGAAGGCGGGCCCTATTGAAGTCGGATGTCATGTCAGATCATCATGTTCAACGACGTGACGATCTTGTTGCCGAGTGCGACGTCGCCGGCCAGTTCCACCGAGCCAAGCATCGTGTCGGCCGCGCGGCGTCCGGTGGCCAGGATCAGGAAAGACTCGGTATCCATGGTCAGGCGGGTCACGGGTGCCTCGGGCTCCACGTCGGTGACCGAGGCCCGACCGCCGGTGACGGTGCAGATGATGTGACGCTGCACGCCGCC
Organism: Acidimicrobiales bacterium; assembly: GCA_030833305.1. Lineage (GTDB taxonomy): Bacteria > Actinomycetota > Acidimicrobiia > Acidimicrobiales > Ilumatobacteraceae > Casp-actino8. The sequence continues at coordinate 12,816 of JAURHL010000027.1, forward strand.
GGTGATGTCGATCACCACGCTGGCGCCGTCGGGCGTGCCGGCCCGCTTGCCCACCACGATGGGAACGGTACGAATGAGACGGTCGATGGTGTGCTCGGCCGCCGGGCCCGACAGATGACCGGGCTTGCCCACCGCTCGCCGCATGTCCTGTTCGTGCACCCAGCAGTCCAGCACGCGAATGTGCAGGAAGTCGGCCACGGTTCCGGGTCCGGTGGGGGTCATGGCCTCCTGGGCGAAGTAGGCCTCATCGGCGCCGCGAAGGGAGCCCAGGCGGGCAGCGGCGATCTCGTTCCATTCCGCCAGTACCTCGGCACCACTCAGCCCGCGCCGCGAGTCGATCTCGTTCTCGTTGGCCTCTCCGATGGGGTTCTTCACGTGCGCCGACGCGGGTGCGCGGTGCGACGTGCCCGGCAGGCCGTTCAGCACGCGCTCGATGCCGATGAGATGCGACATGTTGTCCTGAACGGTCCAGCCGGGACAGTCGGTGGGGGTCTTCCATTCGCTCTCGGTCAGATGCGCGCCGAGTTCCGACAGCGATGCGAAGCACGCGGCCAGCTTGTCGATGGTGTCGGTGGGGATCATGGTGCTCCTCAGGGTGCGGGGTTCTGGACACTTTGCCAGTCGCGACCCTGCAGGTAGGGCGTGAAGGCGCGACCGATGAACGCGATGTCGTCGGCGGTCTTGGGGGTCTTGATCTCGTAGAGGCCGGTCACCCGGGTGTAGGCCACCGTCAGGTCCCAGAGTGCCATGGCCTCGGTGCCCACGGGGGCGGGGACCACCACGGGGCCGAACACGGCCTTGACCGGACGATCCTGTTGGGCGGCGGAAACACGATGATGGGCACGCCGAATCCGCCGTAGGTGTCGACGGCGTGGAAGTGGTCGGCCTTCACCTCGTCGTGGGTGGTGGGGTCGGCCAGAGCCTCGTCCCAATCGTCGGCGGAAGCGCCTATTTCGACCAATAGTGCGCGAGCGACCTCGGGGTCGTGGGGCTTGCGACCCTCCTCGTGCAGGGCACGACCACAGGCGAGGTACCACGCGTCGCAGAGGTCGGCGTCACGTCGACGGAGTCGGGCCGCGACCCGCATGGGGCTCCAGCCGTATCCGATCTCGCGTTCCCACGGGTGCTTCTTGCCCTCGGGCCGGTTGATCTCCTCCAGACTGAAGAACTTCCAGTCGATGTGCAGCCCGTTCTGGCGACGAACCTCGCGGATCCAGAGCGACGTCTGGTAGGCGTACGGGCACATCGGATCGAAATAGAAATCGACCTGGTTAATACCTTCAATCACGGAGAACACCCCTTGAATCTGGGCTCTACAGCCAACCGAGCCTTTTGAATCTCAACAAATCGCTGTTTATCAGGTCGAAGAATACCGATTCGCCGAACACGAAATCGGTCTGGGGCTTACTTGCTAGCTCGGGATCATCGACGGCCACAAATATGGTGTTACGTGCAAGTTCGGCTATCTCCATGTCTGTGTCGTGACTGTCGAAGCGCTGATAGGTGTTGAAGGTGAATACGACTGCGAGCGAAGTGACCCCGATGACTGCCACGGCCCTCTTCGACAGTGCAAGTTTCGCCCGGACTGGCGCGCAAATTCGAGCGAGCCCGACAGCCGCAATCGGGAGCAGCAGAATGGCGATAACTGACGCGTAACGACTGGGAACTTCGATTTGAAACGTGCGAAGCGTCACGAATCCGCGCGACCAGGTGAAACCCGCGAGGTAAATGCAGCTAGCCGTGACCGCTGAGATCAGGATGATCCGTCGCTCCCCGCCTTGACGCCATAGGTGAACCGACCCCGAAACAATCAGCACGATCAGTAGCGCCGCGATGGGGGCATGCGCCGACTGCCAAACGGTCCGCGACAAGGTGTGCCAGGTGAAGTCGAAGAACAGACCAATGTCGCGCGCCTGAGGGTATGAGCCGCCGATATCCCATCGGTAGGCATCGTTGCGTTTCTGGTAGGTCAAATACCAAGCGACATAAGCGACGAGAGGCGTCATCGCGATCACTGCCGATACCCATCGTCGTTTCATCGCGAGAACAACGACCGTGATCGGCGAGACCACCACGCAAATGGATTGAATGAAGACAGCGAATATTCCCAGTAATGCGCCAACGATGTCTCGTCGCCGCGATTCATCCGACAACGCTGTCA
>JAURHL010000280.1 GCA_030833305.1 Acidimicrobiales bacterium
AAAGAGTTGTTGGTGCGCACGAACGAGGGGTTCGACGAGAAGCCACTCACCGCGGGGGCAGCGACCGTCAACGCCTGACCGACGTTCCCCGTGACTGTGCGTGACGATGGATTCAGGGACGCGCCTCCGCCGCAGGACATGTTGCCACCGCCACCGCCTCCGCCGCCGCCGCCAGACGTGATGTTGAAGGACACGGTGTAGGTGGCATTCTGCGACCCGTTGCTCACAGAGAAAAACACGGTTGACGTTGTAGTGACTGTCGGTGTCCCTGAGATCACACCGGTTTGCGCGTTGAACGTGAGACCACTTGGCAACGAGCCAGAGAACTGACTGAGGGCAAAGGTCGGAGCCGACAAGAAGTTGTTCAATGACGGTGCCACGTTGGAGACGATCGGGGTTCCCGTCGTTCCGCTGATCTGTGTCGACGCCGGCGAGACCGAAGCCATCGGCGGTTGACCGGTACAAGCCGTAGCGGCCAGGCCGCCCGACGTCCACTTCAATGCGCGAACACCGTTGGCGAATTGTCCATTGATGTTGAAGGCCTGACCGGAGACCTGGAAGAACTCGCCGTTCGACGTCGGGACCAACCATCCGTAGGTTCCAATGTTGCACTGCGAACTGGCCGTCGCGACACCTGGCGGATTCACTCCGTTGGTGAACGATGAATCGGGGTTGCCATCCGTCAAGAATCGCGAAATCGAGTCGCTGCTCATCCGTCTTCCAAGAATCAACAACTTGTCGCCAGTTCCGTTCCACGCCCCACCGGACCACATCGAGAAGTTCGAAATGGTCACGTAGCCATCACTGTTCAACCCATAAGTCGGGTTGAGGGTTCCATCAGGGTTGAGGAGGGTGAAGCTCGTCGACGAGTTGTTCTGGTTTCCACTCGAGCCCACGAGCCAGAATCCGCTGTTACCCGCCCGGACGATGCCTTTGAAAATGTCGGCCGGAATTAACGTCGCCGTACTGTCGGTGAGCGAGGCGAATCCGAGGTCGAACCGGTGGACCGTTGCTGTCTCAGGACTCCCACCGACCGAGACGACGATCAGATTCGACTGCGTTCCCAGGGCAACCGATTTGATGACCCGTCCGGTGAACGGAGCCTGAGAGGTGTTGATCGTCAAGTAATTGTTGCTACCCATGCCGACCGCGACCGGGGCTCCGGTCGCCTCCGAGAAACGATGCACGTAGGCACTGCCACCCGAATCATCCGAGCTCATCAAGATCGTGCCGCCGCTAACCGAGAAAGACGGGTACCAGCCACTCGCAACGTGGGACGTGATCGTGCCACCGACACCCCAACCGGACACGACGTTGCCGTTGTTATCGACTTTGGTGAGCGTTGCGTTAGCAGCCATGCGGTTGGTCCCGGACCATCCACCGACCAGGAATCCCCCTGAAGTCGGATAGATCGCCTCGGTGGCCGCGTAAATCTGCTGACCGTTGTCGAGGCCACGGTCGAGGATCACGATGCCGTTCGACCCGAAGTTTGTGTCCAGAGCTCCCGCCGAAGTAATCCGGACCAGCGCCATGTGCGTCGTGTACCAGTCCATGTCACCGACGTAACCGGCGACCATGAGACCACCGTCCGACGTGGCGGCTGAGGCTGCGGCACGGAAATCAACGTTGCTGCCGTTCACGGTGAACTGACTGGCGAACTGCGCCAAGCCGCCCGTGGCGGAGGCCCAACCAGTGCTGTCGATCGTTCCGTCCGATGCAGTGACGACAGACGTGGTGACGGGGATCGCGACGGTGGACGAGGCGGTGACGGCAAGACCCAACAGGGCGCGACGGAGATTACGGAACATGTTGATTCGGCTCGCTTTGATCGAAACGGAGTCCGTCCGGAGGGACGGATGTCCCGAAGTTAGCACAATGTTCTAGAGATCTCCGTTAGACCTGTGGGTCAGGTCCCGAAAAGCAAACGGGGCGGGTTTCGCGCGCCGAAGCGTCACGAAACCCGCCCCGAAGGACAAGGTCGAG
>JAURHL010000281.1 GCA_030833305.1 Acidimicrobiales bacterium
AACAACGCGAATCCGTGCAACAACTCGAGGGCCGCCCCGGCGTCGAGGCTGACCATGGAGTCCGGGTCACCGCCCGCACCGACGAACCCCCAATGACAAAATGCCGGTCGCAGTCGCTTGCCACCCGACGCCACCAGCCGACGAATCTCGGCCACCGGTGACGCCAGGTCCTCGTCGAAGGTCGACCAGCGCCGTTCTTCCGGCGTCAAGATGTCGGCGATTCGCCGTTCCACCCGCGTGGCCAAAGCGACGAGAGAAGCCGGGGGCGGGGTCACACGAACAGGCTAGGCCGATCAGCCGTCGAGACCGCCCACGACGTCCTCGATCCGGGTACGCGCGTTACCGATGCGGTCTCGACACAGCCGGATCAGTTCCGACGCCCGCTGAACACGGGCCGCCAGCACGTCGACGTCGACGTCGGCTCGCTCCAGTTCGGCGAGGATCTTCTCGAGCTCCGCCAAAGCTTCGGCGTATCCGATCTCTTCGTCCTTTTTGGCCATGGTCTCTTCCTCCCGATTGGGTGACTACGAACTCTTGGTGGGGCGATCTACCGGCGACGTGTCGACGACCGCAGACTTCGCCGACCCATCGCGCAAAGTGGTGACAATCTCGTCACCCGCCTCGAGGTCATCGACCGAACGAACCACACGCCCGTCGGAGGTGCGGGTGATCGACCACCCTCGCGCCAACACGTTGACCGGATCGAGAAGACTCACGCGTTTCTCCAGATTGTCGATGGCCAGCGAACGCTCGGCCAACAACTGCGGTGCTCGACGACGTAGACGATCGACACGATCACCCAAGCGCTCGTCGGCGCGCTCGACGGCGGTGCGGGTGTGCACGGCGATCTCGCGAGCCACCTTCGACAATGTGTGCCCGGAATCGTCCAACAACTGACCGGCGCGTGCCGCGATGTCGGACCACGCGCCATCGACCTCGTCGAGGTAGCCCTTCACGTACTCGATCAAGGCCACCGCGCACGCCGTCGGTGTCTTGTGGCTCTCGTGGGCCACCTCGTCGGCCACGTGCAGGTCGATCTGATGGCCGATACCGGTGAACACCGGCAACGGTGAATCGGCGATGGCCAACGCGATTTCCTCCGCATCGAAGGTGGCCAGATCGGTCTTGCTTCCGCCTCCACGCACCACGACGATCACGTCGATGTCGTCGCGCCGGCCGAACGCGCGGATCGCCGACGAGATTTCGACGGGTGCACCATCGCCCTGAACCGTGACGTTGGCGATCTTGATGTCGAATCCGAGTCCGGACTCGTCGATCTGCTGCAAGAAGTCGGTGATTCCGGCGGTTCCCTTGCTTCCGACCAGACCGAGTCGCAACGGAACGGGATTCAGAGCGACCTCGCGGTTGCGACCGTACGCCCCCGATTGCTTCAACTTGCGGATCAACTCCTCACGCTGAAGTGCGATGTCGCCCAGCGTGTAGTTGGGATCGATGCCTCGCATGATGAGCGACAACTTGCCGAAACCGCCGTAATAGTCGAGGTTTCCGAAAATACGGATCTTGAGTCCGTTGGCCAACTCCAATCCGCTCTTCATCAACGTGGGTCGGAGTTTTTTCATCTCCGTTCCCCAAAGGTTCACGCTCACCTGCACCTTGCGCCCTCGGGTGTCGACATCGACCAGGTTGAAGTACGTGTGCGGGTTCTTGAAGTTCATCCCCGACACCTCGCCCCACACCCAGAGGCCCTCGTCGAAGTGATCGGCCAGGACCTCGTTGATCTCCTCGGCCAGTTCGGCGATGGAGAAGGTGCGCACACCATCGGGACCGTCGATGTCCTCGTCGGCGAACACGTCGTCGAGGTCGCCGTCCAGATCGTCGAGGTCGTCGCTCATGGTCCCCCGATTCTGCCCCAAGACCGACGGCGTCGGGCACGGTGCGGTCACACTAAGTTGGTCGCGTGACCGGCACCCTCGTCATCCTCCGCCACGGCGAGAGCACGTGGAATCAGCAGAAC
>JAURHL010000282.1 GCA_030833305.1 Acidimicrobiales bacterium
GAGGTCCTCGGCTCGCTGCGACCAGCGCCCGGCCCATTCACGGGCACCGTCGGCGTCGGCAAAGTGGACGATGAGCGGATGGGACGGGGGACGTCCTTTCACCTCGTACACCCGCCGTATCGCCGTTTCGTCGCGAGCCATCGCGGACAACCCGTACACCGTCTCGGTGGGGATCGCCACGACCCCTCCTCCGAGGAGAAGTCGTGCGGCGCGATCGACATCGGCTCCGACGACGGACCCGCTCACGAGGGGAGTGCTCCGAGGAACTCCAATGCCGCATCGAAGAATCCAAAATCGTCGGTGGTCGCGAAATGATCGACACCACGGAGGTTGACGAGCCGAGATCCGGTGATCCTCGAACTGAGCGGTTCGCCCGGACCGGCGAAGTCCCGATCTCCGATCACGACGAGTGTGGGACAGGACACACGGCCGAGCTCGTCGTCGGTGAAGGGCGATCGTTCGCGCTTCATGACGGCCGTCAGGGCCGCCCGGTCGTTGCCCGGCTGATCGGCGTATTGAACGAACAACCGGGACAGGTTGTCCTCCTCCGAGGGGCTCCCCTCGAGCGCCTCGATCAGCCGTTGGTGCGAGGCGCGGTCGGTGGCCTCGATGGCGTTACGACCGATGCCGGCCAGAACGAGCTTCGACAGGCGTCCCGGATCATCGACCGCCAAGCGCAGAAGGGTCAGGGCACCCAAGGAGAAGCCGACGGCGTCGACCGGCTCCTGCGGAAGTCGTTCCCGGATCCGGGCGGTGAGGTCGGCGTAGGCCTCGGGATCGTGGGGTTTCGGAGCGGACCCGTGTCCGAGCAGGTCGATCCCGATCACCGTGCGACCGGCGTCCTGGAGAAGATCGACGAAACCCGACGAACGCCACGTCGATTCGAAGGAACCGCCCCAGCCATGAACCAAAACGACGGGATGTTCCACGCCGACCAAGATAGCCCGTAGCCTGAAGCGGTCGTCCCGCACGGTTCGGGTTCGTCCAGTGGAGAAGTCGGACACAGCATGAGATTCCTCAACGAGACCCCGCCCGCCCACGATCTGACGTACAGCGACGTCTTCATGGTTCCGAGCCTGTCGAGCGTCGGCTCTCGTCTCGACGTTGACCTGTCGACGACCGACGGCGTCGGAACGACGATTCCCATCGTGGTGTCCAACATGACCGCCGTGGCCGGACGACGTATGGCCGAGACGGTCGGACGTCGAGGTGGTCTGGTCGTGCTTCCGCAGGACATTCCGCTGGATGTCATCGCCAACGTCGTCGGATTCGTCAAACGATGCCACCCGATCTACGAGACTCCGATCACCTTGGCCCCGACGGACACCGTCGGAGAGGCCCTGAGTCTCATCCACAAGCGCGCTCACGGCGTCGTCATCGTCGTGGACGGTGAGCGACGTCCACTCGGGATCTTCACCGAGGCCGACGCGGCCGGATACGACCGCTTCACCCAACTGCACAACGTCATGTCGACCGATCTCTTGTCGGTCGCCGACGGCACGTCGATGGAATCGGTCTTCCAACAGCTGTCGGGTCAGCGTCTCACCGCCGCTCCGGTGATCGATGCGGACGGGCGTCTCCTCGGATGTGTCACGCGCAAGGGGGCGTTGCGGTCCACCTTGTACCGACCGTCGGTCAACGCCAAGGGCGAATTCCTCACGTCGGTGGCCATCGGAGTGAACGGCGATCCGGCCGCCAAGGCGCGCGAGCTGGCCGCTCTCGGGGTCGACGTCCTGGTGGTCGACACCGCACACGGTCACCAGACCCGCATGATCGACGCCGTCGAAGCCGTTCGCTCGGCGGCGCCCCACACGATCGTGGTGGCGGGCAATGTCGTGACCGCCGCCGGCACCCGCGATCTCGTCTCGGCCGGAGCCGACATCGTAAAGGTCGGAGTGGGCCCCGGCGCGATGTGCACCACCCGCATGATGACCGGCGTCG
>JAURHL010000283.1 GCA_030833305.1 Acidimicrobiales bacterium
CGTGGTCGATGCGCATCTGGCGTACTTCGACGCCATCGGCGCCGTCGGCCCCACCGCCGCCGACGCCTGAGCAGCGCGGAGCGAGCCTCAGATCATCATGTTGAGAGCGCCGGTCACCTTGCGACCGTGCTCGACATCGCCGGCGTACGTCACTCGTGACTCCATCGCCTCGGCGGTCGCGCGACCGGTTGCCAACATCACGAACGTCTCCACGTCCATCGTGATGTGAGCGAGGGGAGTAGTGGGTTCATCGGCCACCACGGCCGCACGTCCTCCCGTCACCATGCACACCACGTGGCGCGTCACGTCGCCGGTCACGTCGATCACCACACTCGCGCCCTCTGGTGTGCCGGCCCGCTTGCCCACCACGATCGGGACGGTGCGCATGAGTCGGTCGACCGTGTGCTCGGCGGCGGGGCCTCCCAAGTTGCCGGGCTTACCCACCGCCCGACGCATGTCTTGTTCGTGCACCCACGAGTCGAGAACGCGAATTGACAAGAAGTCGCCGACGGTTCCCGGCCCGGTGGGTGTCATCGCCGACTCGTCGAAATAAGCAACGTCGGCGCTGCGGAGTGTCGCCATGCGTTGCGTCGAGATTTCCTTCCATTCCTTCAGCACATCGGCACCTCTGAGCGGACGCCGTACGTCGATCTCGTTCTCGTTGGCCTCACCGATCGGATTCTTCACATGATCGGCCGGTGCCGCCTTGTGCATCGTGGGAGACAACCCTTCGAGCATGCGCTCGATACCGATGAGGTGTGACAGGTTGTCCTGCACGCTCCAACCCGGGCAGTCGGTCGCGGTCTTCCACTCCGACTCGGTCAGGTCGTCGCCCAGTGACGTGATCGAGGCGAAGCACTGGCCGAGGGCGGCGATGGTGTCGTGGGGGATGGGCATGGTGGTCTCCTTCGGGTGAACGTCAGCGGGCCGGGTTCTGCACCGACTGCCAACTGCGGCCGGTGAGATACGGGGTGAAGGCGCGTTGGATGTGTTCCATGTCGGCGTCGGTCTTCGGTGTCTTGATCTCGTACAAACCGCGCACTCGCGTGTAGGCAACGGTGAGATCCCAGAGGGCGAGTGCCTCGTCACCCATGGGAGCTGGGGCCACCACGGGCCCGAATACGGCTCGGCCTTCGGTGCCCGAGATCGACGTGTCGAGATCGTCGGCGGGTGGAAACACGAGGATCGGCACACCGAACCCGGCGTACTGCGAGGCGGCACGTTCGTGATCGGCGCGCACGTCGTCATGTGTGGTCGCATCGGCCAATGCTTGGTCCCATACCGACGCCGATTCGCCGATCGACGCGAGCAATTCGCGCGCCACGTCCGCTTCGTGGGGCCGCCGACCTTCTTCGTGCAAGGCGCGCCCGCAGGCGAGATACCAGGCATCGCAGGCGTCCATCGAATGGCGTCGTAACAGTGCGGCCACCCGAAGTGGTGTCCAGCCGTAGCCGATCTCACGCTCCCACGGATGACGTTTGCCCTCGGGTCGGTTGAACTCCTCCAGGCTGGCAAATCGCCAGTCGATCGTGAGCCCGGTGAGGCGGCGAACCTCGCGAATCCACAGCGACGTCTGGTACGCCCACGGGCACATGGGGTCGAAGAAGAACTCGACTCGCTCGACTCGACTCGCCATGGACCCTCCTGCCAGACCTGCGTCGGTGAAGCCGACCGTAGTACCGTGAAGGGCCATGGAACGGCCCGTGAAGTTCGAGCACACCCGGTTCCTCGGCGACAAGCGCACCCAGTTGGTGTACGACCTCGACGAATGGACCGACCAGGCCGTGGTCGACGAGATCGTCCACCACTACGAGGCCGGTCGCCCGGTGCTCGCGGGTACGGCGTCGGTCGAGCACTCCGAGCCGCTGTCGAAGCTGCTCACGCGTCGCGGGGTCCGCCACGAGGTCCTCAACGCGAAGCAACACCT
>JAURHL010000284.1 GCA_030833305.1 Acidimicrobiales bacterium
ACTCCTCGGCTGGTTACGACGTCGGCCGCGCGAGACGACCTGATCGACGACTCAGCGCACCGACGCCAGCAAAGCGGCCGGTGTGGCCCGTAGCGCCATGGTGGCCGCCGAGTTCGGCAACTGGGCACAGGCCGCTTCCGCGGCGTCCACGTAGGTCTGGGCCAGGGCGATGGCGGCGTCGATGCCACCGCTGGAGCGCACGATGGACAGTGCCTTGTCCTTCTCGACCGCGCTCAACGGCTTGCCCAGCAGATCGGCCAACTCGCGCGCGGGCACACCGCCACTGGCCAGCGTGTGCAACACGGGCAACGTGTACACGCCCTCCACCATGTCGTGTCCGGCCGGCTTGCCCAGCTGTTCGTCGGTGGACGAGATGTCGAGCAGATCGTCGACGATCTGGAACACCATTCCGTAGGCCTCGCCGAACGCGGTGAGCGCGTCGACGATCTTGCGGTCGAACTGCGACACCAGACCGCCGATGCGGGCCGCCGTGGCGTACAACGAGGCCGTCTTGCCGCTGATGGACGACAGATAACTGTCGACGGGGCGGGCCACGTTGTAGGTGTGGCGCAGTTCCTCGATCTGACCCTCGCACAAGCGACCGATGGTGCGCGCCAGCAAACCGGCCACTTCGGTGCCGAGAGACGCGGCGATCTCGGACGCGCGGGCCAACAAGAAGTCGCCGGCCAGGATGGCCTGCAGGTTGCCCCACTTGGCGTTGACCGTCTCCACACCACGGCGCGTGGGAGCTTCGTCCATGACGTCGTCGTGATACAGCGAACCGAGGTGCACCAGCTCGCACGAGATGCCGCCCTGTACCGCGTCATCGGTGGCGGGCGCCCCGGCCACCTGCGACGCCACCACCGAAAACATGGGGCGCAGGCGCTTGCCGCCGGCCACCAAGAGGCGCGAGGCGATCTCGGTGAGGTCCGCGTCGGGAGTGCGCACGGACGCCAACAACGCCTCTTCCACCCGACGACGATCGTCGGAGGATGACGGAAGATCGAACAGTGGCTGCGAGCTCACGGGGTCAGGCTATGCCACATGTTCACGAGTGCCATGAGTCGGGACCTACTGGTGGGGCGTGTCAGCGGTTACACCGGCGAGCGACAGTCGACCGACGCCCTATTGCGAGGCGACGCTGGCCCGAACCTGCCCCTCGCGCATGGCCCGCACCACGTCATCGGGGCGCTCCCCAAACCGCTCGATGGTAACCCCCACGACGGAACCCACGAAAGGGAACTGATGCGGGTACGGACCCACGGGTGCTCCGGTGTCCACGCCCACGTCGAACGTTTCGCCGCTCATCGAGAAGATGACCGGCACCGTGTTGGGCACCCGACCCTCGGCCACCAAGACTCCATCGACCGACAGTGCCACGTCGCCACCGGCGGCGAACCCACCGTCGTACGCGAACACCATGTCGATCTCGTGGCGTCCGGGCGTCAACGCGAACGGTGCCGCCACCGACGTGTGTTCGTGACCGAACCAGTTGTAGTGAAAGGTCGGAACACCGGTTTCGGACACGTACAGCGACCAGCCGGCCATGTTGCCGCCCTGACACGCGATGACACCGGACGCGTCCGCGCCCACGTCGACGACCGCGGTCATGCGCCACGACGTGTTCTTCACGTTCACCACACTGAACTCGGGCATGCGCACGTGCGCCGACGTGTACGTCATTCGCGTGATGTCGCCCAGTGAGGATGGCACCGGCGCCACCTGTTGCGAACCCGAACCGGGGTCACGCATGGGGTACACGCTGTTGCGTCGTGCTTCGCGATCGAAGACCTCCAACAACTCGGCCAACTTCTCGGGATACATCGCCGCCACGTCGACCGCTTGCGAG
>JAURHL010000285.1 GCA_030833305.1 Acidimicrobiales bacterium
TGTGTCTCCCAAGTGGGCGAGCGAAGGTCCCATTCGTCCGGACCCCGGCTACCGAACTCGACGATGAACTCGTTCCATGCCGCGAGGAAGGATGCCGACGCACGATCGAGAACATGATCGGGATCGGAGTCGAAGGCCGCCATGAGATTGGCGTCGGCGCGAACCAATCGTGACAATGTCCATAGGGCGTAATTGGCATCCGCGGAGTCCACGTCTCCGATGCTCGACAACAAAGTCATCGGCAGATTGGGCTCGTCGATCGCCGCGGCGACCACCGCGAGGAGTCCGGGAGCAACGGCCGCACTGCTTCCCGACACCACGTGTTGGGCGAAGAGATGGGGAAGTTTCGATTGAACAAGTCGGGCGCGCGCGACGAGTTGCTCATCCGAATACGAGCCGATGTCACCGCGGGACGCTCGGAGTGCGGCCGCGTCGGCCTTGTCGTGGTCGAGTTCGGGCCATGCATCACCGCTCATGACCCAAGCGGTGTGGGCATCGATTCTCTCGGTGAGGTGCGGCTTCGTGTCGTCCGGATGTGCCACGTATGGCGGGACGTCGGGATGATCACCGAAAAACGCTTGGTCCAGCGCTTCGACGGTGGCCGCCGGGTTGCGCACTCCTTGCATCCGGATCGCCGACAAGTTGATGTAGAAGTAGCCACCGAAACAGGCAACGGACTCGGGATGTTGCGGATCGAAGTCCGCTTCCTCGTACGCACCGATGCGAATCAGGCCGTTCTTGTAGCCGGCGACGATTCCGCCGTCCCATCCGAACGACCACCCGAGGGGGCTGACCGGGTCCGCCAGAACCTCTCCGGCGTTGGCTCGGGTGTAATGAGGAAACCTCGTGCTCGTTGGCCAATCGGTGATCCACGTGTCCTTCATGTGGTTCCTTTGTCGACGATCCGGAGATCAGAGGTGAGTGAGAAACCAACCATAGGTCGTGAGCGATACCGCGCTCGTAGCGAGCATCGGCACTGCCATGCGTCGACGGGACACGATCAGCATCAGGGTCGCCACCACGAAAACGTCGGAGAACATGCGCAGACTGCGAATCGTCCACACGCCGTCCAGAACGTCCAGCGAGAAACATGCCGCCGCCAGACCGACGAACGTGACCCGAACGAACGGGTCGATCTTCGCCTGCCGCAACGTGGAGGCGCCGAGGACGACCACCATCAGCAACACCACAACCTCGGCGATGTGCAAGGCCCCGCGCGGTGACCAGTCCGAGAGCACGTCGGGCAACTGACGAATCAAGGGCCAGCCCGGAACATTGAACGAACTGTGTCGATACGGAGCCGTGAGCGGAAAACGACCGGTTCCCCCACGCACGATGAACTGCCACGCAATGAAGGCGATCGGCAGCAACGTCCACGTGAGATCGATCGACGAGATTCTGGACGTGCGCCGACCAATGTGCCACAGCCGCCAGGCGGCGAGGGCCAGATCGGCACGTGCGCCGATCTTCGATGCGGACACATCATCGACGCAGTCCTCGAATCACCCGCACCCTCCACGGTTCGGCTCGAGGTGCTCGAACGGCTCCTTGCGGACCGCATCGCTCGCGCTGATGCGGCCGGCGCAGCCACGCTCACGGCTGCGCTGCTTCCGCTGCTGCACCAGCATCATGCCGCCATGTCGTCACGTAACGCCCGTGGCGCGGCGCTGCGTTGGGTGGCCCGCTGGGGGCCGCTGTTCGACAGTGTCACCTCGTGCATCGTCGCCAACGACCGTGACCTGTGCCCAGCGTGCCGCGACGCTGAGCCGTGCCCGATCGACCTGTGGCACGACACCGCCGCCCGCTGCGCGTACCGACCGCATGGCCGCACGAGCGACGCCTT
>JAURHL010000286.1 GCA_030833305.1 Acidimicrobiales bacterium
CGATCTCGAGGACGATGTCGCGACCGGCCGAGAGATCGGGCACCGGGGTCCCGTAGTAGTTGCCGAGGAATTCGGTCCACTCCAGAAAACCACCGGAGTCACGGTGGGATTCGAACGAATCGCGTGACGTAAAAACGTACGCGTCGTCACGTTCGCCCGGTCGCTGGGCCCGCGTCGTCCATGAACAACTGAGCAACAAGCGCGGGTCACGCTTCATCAACGCATCGACGATGGTTCCCTTACCGACCCCGCCGGGACCGGAAATGATGAAGATGCGCGGTACGTGACCAGTGGAGGATCCGGGCGTGGAAACCCGATCGCTCACTTGGCCAAGTGTTCGAGCAGGGCCTTCTTCTGTTGGGCGCCCAGTCCCTGGATCTTGCGGTTGTCGGCGATACCGACTTCCTCCATGATCTTGCGGGCCTTGACCTTGCCCAGTCCCGGGAGGCTCTCGAGCATCGAGACGACCTTCAGTTTGCCCACGTTGGGATCACTGGAAGCCAGCGCGTCGGCCACCGTCAGGGTGCCTTGCTTGAGCTTGACCTTGATTTCGGCACGGGCGGCCCGAGCCTCGGCGGCCTTGGCGAGCGCCGCGGCGCGCTGTTCTGGTGTCAGTTGCGGAGGTGTAGCCATGAGCGAACCATACACACGGGGTCACCAGCTGGGGTGGATACCTGCTGGTTCAGCGGTGTGCCAACCCGCGTAGGGAGCCGATGGAACGATGACCATGGGTCCGCAACCAGGCCTCCAGATCGCGGGCCACCTGAAACGGGGCGGCCGGGTCGGCGAACGTGGCCGTGCCCACCTGCACCGCGTCAGCCCCGGCCATGATCAGTTCGGCCGCGCTCCAACCGTCGGCGACCCCGCCCACGCCCACGATGGGCAGGTCGGGATACGCGGCGCGGACGTCGTGGACCGCGCGCACCGCGACCGGGTGAATGGCCCGGCCGGACAGGCCGCCTCCCCCGTTACCGAGGGCCGGTCGGCCGGTCTCGGGGTCGAGCGCCATTGCGAGAACGGTGTTGATGAGCGTGACCGCCTCGGCCCCAGCGTCACGCACGCGCCCGGCAATGGCCGCCAAACGATCGGTGTTGGGACTGAGTTTGGCCCACACCGGCAACGAGACCTGCTCGACGACCGCGCCGATGACCGCCGCGGACATGTCGGCGTCGTGAGCGAAGATGCCGTGTCCGCTCATGTTCGGGCAACTGAGGTTCACCTCGACGGCCACGATCGGATCATGCGCACCCGCACCCAACACCGCGGCGGCCTCGCGGTACTCCTCGACCGTTCTCCCCCAGATGCTGAGCACCACCGCCGCATCGCACGACGCGAGGCGCGGTAGGTCGTCACGCAACCATGCGGCCATGCCCGGACCTTGCAGGCCGACCGCGTTCAACATGCCTTGGGCGACGGGGTGCACGCGCGGAGCGGGATTGCCCGCCCACGGCATGACCGACAACGACTTCACGACCACCGCACCCAGCGAGGCGAGATCACCGTAGGCCGCCAACTCGTCGGCGTGACCCGACGTGCCCGACGCGGTCATCACCGCGTGACGCAAGTGCACCCGACCGACGGTCACCGCCATGTCGACCGGCGACGCCGAATCACGACGGGAGTCACCGACCATGATGCTCCTGCAGACTGCGCACCTCGAGCGGGTGGTTCAACTGCTCGGCCATTCCGCGGACCGCCGCCAGTGCCGCCTCGACCGTGGTCACCGAACTCACTCGGTGGACATTCGCCGCTTTGCGAATGGCTTCACCATCGGTGCGACCTCCACGACCCTGGGGCGTGTTGATGACGAAAGCGACGTCGCCGCTGGCGAT
>JAURHL010000287.1 GCA_030833305.1 Acidimicrobiales bacterium
TGGAACGCAACGACGTGGCCTTGGTGCCCACCAGATGGCTGACGAACGCCTGACCCAACGGGCCGCGCCAGTTCAAGGACTTCACCAACAGTGGAGCCAACGCCTTGCGACTGGGAACGTCCAAGCGCTCGAGCGAATAGATGGCGCCCAGCACCTGCTGCATGGGGTTGCCCTGGGTGTCGAACTCGAAGGCGAAGTCCTCGCCCGTGCCCACCAGACGGTGCAGGCTGCGGGCCATGCCGTGACGGTCCACCTGATAACGGTGGCGCAAACGTGGCTGGGCCACGCGCTCGTTGCGCTCGATCTGGGCCACCAAGCGGTGGGTGTCGGGGATGAGTTCCTCTTCGACGTCGATGATGTGGCGCGCGACGATGGCGCTCAGCAACAAGCCGCCGAAACCGGGGGCCGGGTCGGTGGGCAACACCATGTGGCCCAACGACACGCGACGCGTCGGGGTGAGCGGACGCGTGTGCCAGATCTCCAACTCGGCGAGAAGCATGAGCGACTACTCGTCGTCGTTGTCGTCATCGTCGAATTCGATGTCCCCCGCATCGATCTCGTCCAGGAGTCCGTCCACGATCTCTTCGGCCGCGGTGGGCACGATGAGCGTGGTCTCCATCCAGCGGTGCGTCACGCGATTGGCGATGAGCATCTCGGTGAGTTCGCGTCGTTCCTCGATGTCGAACTCGTCCAGTTCGTATTCGGTGACGTCGTCGCCCTCGTCCACACCGCCGGCCACCGCGGTGACGCCGATGCCCAGTTCCTTCTCGAGCTTGTCGAAGAGCGTGTCCATCAGGTCCTCGAACTCGGCCGACACCACCAACTCGGACTCCACCCACGCGTGCGCGATGTCGGCGTTGGCCAAGCGAGCGGTGAGTTCGGCCTGTTGATCCGAGGTCCACGACGACAGGTCGTAGTAGACGTTCTCGAGGTCGGGGTCGAGCGGGTTCCAGTCGGTCACGACCGTGACGCTAGCCCTGAATCAGCGCAGATGCCCGCTCAGGAACGCCTCGGTTTCGTCGAACTCGCGCTGCTTGTTGGCGGGGTCGCGAAAGCCGTGTCCCTCGCCGTCGAACTCGATCAGTTCGCAGTGCTGTCCGCCAACGCGGGCGATGGCGCGCACGAGTGAACGACTCTGTTCGACGGGCACCACGGGGTCGGCGGTGCCGTGCATGATCAGCAACGGGACGTCGCGCAATTCCGCGGCGCGATGCAGCGGCGAACGTCGCGCGCTTCGCTGGACGGTCTCCTCGGGCGTGCCCACCAACGTGCGGTTGTAGTGCGCCTCGAACCGGTGCGTGGTGGCGTCGAGGGCCGCGATGTCGCACACCGGATACGACACCACGGCGCACCGTGCCACACGAGGTTCGGCCACCATCACGTTGAGTGCGGTCATTCCTCCGGCCGAGCCACCCAGCACCGCCACGGTGTTCGCGTCACGGCCCAACGCGCGCAGTGCGTCGACCACGTCGTCGCTGTCCAGTTCGCCCCAGCGGCCGCGCAGGCTTTGTGTGAACGCGCGACCGTGCCCGGTGGAGCCGCGATGGTCGGGCACCAACACGTCGTAGCCGCGATCCACCCAGTAGTTGATCTTCGGGTAGAAGGTGACCTGCCACTGATCGGTGGGGCCTCCGTGGATCCAGCAGATGGTGCGACCGTTCGGTTGCGGCGCGCGGAACAGGCGGGCGGGAATCGACTCTCCGTCGCGCGCGGTGAACGCGAGCAACTCGGGTTCCACCAGGCTGGGGTGCCCGTCCCATTCGTGCGACGGCCCCACCACCAACGTG
>JAURHL010000288.1 GCA_030833305.1 Acidimicrobiales bacterium
GGCCGGCGTCAGCGTGGCACAGCCGCGCTTCGAGGGCTCGGACCGTCAAGCGCGCGGACGACTGATGAAGGCGTTGTCGGAACTTCCGGTGTCGTTGGTGGCTGTCCCGATGGTGATGGACCGACCCGTCGACGTGGCGCACCGACTCGTCGACGACCTGTTGCGCGACGGATTGATCGTGCGGGACGGCGACGAACTTCGCCTTCCCTGAGGATCAGGCCGAACGGCGTGTCACCGCGGCGATGATCTCGTCGAGCGCGGCGTCGGCGTAGGCGCGCATCTCGTCGTCGGTGCGATCCTGAATGGGATGGGGCGTGTACACCCGCGCCACGTCGGGGAATCCCAACGAGGTCGACTGAGCGTCGGCGGCCGAGACGAACTCGGACGAAGCGACGAACACCCCGGGAATGCCTCGCCTTTCCAGATCCACGATGTCGTGCACACTGCACGACGTGCAGCTGCCTCAATCAGCGAGCGCTTCGATGACCACCTGACACTGCGTGGCGATCTCGTGGCGCAGGTCCACCGGGGCCGGCTTGGTGAAGGTGGGCTTCTTGTAGCGACGAACGTCGGCGCCCATCTCGCTGAGGCGTTCCTCGAGGCGATCGATGAACACGTCGCCTCGGGCCTTGGAGATGTCGAGCAACCCGACGGTGAGACCCCGCAGCGATTCGGGACGACCGACCCGCTCCATGGTGGCGACACGGCGCTCGTTGGTGGGATCGAGCAGAACCGTGGTGTTCGTCGCGGAACTCATCGTCTCACCGTCATCTCGTCCCCGTCACTTCGTCACGGTCTTCGTCACCGGTTGGCTGCCGACCTCGCCGTTGGCCCATCCACCAATGATGGCAGAAAACAGCCCGGCCCCGCCGCCGGCATGGACCAACAAGATGCCACCGGGCCGGAACTTGGGCAGCGTCATCCCTCGCAGGCGTTCGGGAACTCCCTCGGCGATGCCATGCGCACCGCGCACCAGATCGTCGCCCGGAATCTGCAACCGAGCGTGCAATTCCTCAAGAACGCGCTCGCGATCCCATCCCGCCTCGGCGTAGACCCGCGCGTGCTCGGGGCCCATCACCACGATCACGTCGAAGGCCAGCACGGATTTCGGATTGTGCAGCGTGCGCAGACAGGCGGCGAAGGTGTTGGTGAGACTCTCGGGGTCGCGAGCCAGTTGGTCCACCACGCATCGCGGACCCTCGCCCGGGAACACGGTGAGCGCGTCGGTGTCGGGGGCGATGCCCCGGCTGGTGGCCAATGAGGTCCAGGGCGAACCGATCTCGTCCTCGGCGAAGCAGAAGGAGATCTTGCCGGGGTTGCCGTGCGTGGCGCGGTCCACTTCGCCCGGACGACCGCCACCGACGTTGCGAATCACCAACTGGATGGCGCGGCCGATGGTGAGGTTCGCGCGGTTGCCCTGACCGAACACGTTCATGCCGCTGTTCATGCCGATGGCACGGGTGCCGGGTCCGTTGCACACGATCACCGGGCCCACGGGCATGGTGGTGGCCAACACGCCGTGGATGTTGAAGGTGTCGTTGCAGACGGCCTCGACTCCGGCGATCACCCACGGGAGGTACTCGGGTTTGCAGCCGGCCATCACCGCGTTGATGGCGATCTTCTCGACGGTCACCTCGACGAGGTCCGGGGGCACCACGGCCACAACGTCAGAGGGTG
>JAURHL010000289.1 GCA_030833305.1 Acidimicrobiales bacterium
CGCACCGCACCAAGACGCGCCGGCCTATCCCTTCATCGACTCCCACATTTCGTGCATGGTGGCCATCGACGATTCCGACACCGAGAACGGATGCCTCGAGGTGGTGAGTTCGTGCTTCGGCGAGGTGCTTCCCATGAACGATGTGGGGTGCATCGCCGAGCAGGTGGTGGCCACGCTCACGTGGACCGCGGCGCCGGTACGCGCCGGTCAGACGTTGTGGTTCCATTCCCGCACTCCGCATCGCAGCGGTCCGAACAATTCGTCGCGTGATCGCCGCGCGTTGTATCCCACGTACAACGCGGCATCGGAAGGCGACTTACGTGACGACTATTACCGCGCGAAGCTCGAACAGATGGCGAACCACAAGGTTGGCTCGAACGTGCAGGTCTCGTTGATCGGCGACTTTCAGGGTCGGCCGGTCGAATGACTCGGCGTGGTGTCAGCGCGGTTTCGCGCCGCCCGACACGCGAATCATCTCGCCGCTGATCCAGCTGGCCGCTGGAGAACACAAGAACAACACCGCGGCACCCATGTCCTGCAACGTGCCGAAGCGACCGAGCGGAATGTTCCACTGCTGTTCCACTTCGGCGAGGTCCTTCTCGTTTTCCACGCCGAGAGCGATTTTGAAGATCTCAGTCGGCACGGCACCGGGAGCGATTCCGTTCACCCGAATGCGGGGAGCCAATTCGGCGCAGGCGGTGAGCGTCAGCGAGTTGACGGCGGCCTTGGCCGCGCCGTAGTGCGCGCTGCCGGGAACCGGCCCGAAGCCGGCACCCGACGAGATGTTGATGATGGATCCGGTGTCCATGTATTTCGCGGCGGTCCGGATGCCCATCCACACGGCCGTGAGGTTCAGCGCCATGCACGCATCCCAGTCCTCGCGCTCGAGGTCGAGCATCGGCAGTCGCTTCGGGGAACCACCGGCGTTGTTCACCCAGATCGACAGCTTTCCGTAGGTTTCCACCGCGGTGCGACCGAGACGGTCGACCGCTTCATCATCGGTGACGTCGGTTTCCACGGCGATCGCTTCGCCACCGTCGGCACGAATGGCGGCCGCGACGGCTTCGATCTCGTTCACCCGTCGTGCGGCCACGAGCACCTTGGCTCCGGCCGCCGCCAGAGTGCGGGCGATTCCTTCACCGATACCGCGCCCACCACCGGTGACCACGGCCACCTCGCCGGCGACACTGAACAGATCCTTGGGGGCGCGATATTCCTGACTCATGTTCTTCCATTCTGATGATGTGGTTCAGTGCACGATAGTGACCGAACCCGTGTCGCCATCGACTTCGATGAGCGCACCGTTCGGAATGCGTTCGGTTGCGTCGGTGACGGACACGACGCACGGGACACCGAGTTCGCGACTGACGATCACGGCGTGACTGATTTGTCCACCGACGTTCACGACCACGGCCGCACTCGTCATGAAGAGCGGAGTCCAACTGGGATCGGTGCACGGTGCAACCAGGATGTCCCCGGGCCCGAGATCACCCGGATCGGCCGGGTCCAGAACCACTCGCGCGATGCCTCGTGCGACACCGGGTGAACCAGCCACCCCGGTCAGAACGACGAGTCCAGCCGCGCCCACTTCAATGCCAATGCTCGTCCATCGTAGAATGCGGACAGGAAAGCCGCGCCGACGTCAACGCAAGCGTGCTGCCCAGAC
>JAURHL010000028.1 GCA_030833305.1 Acidimicrobiales bacterium
GAGACCATGGTGATCCCGACGTGGTGATTCTGGCCTTCGGACAACTCGGGGACCAGGATCGCTTCGACGAGGACCCCGCCACGGCGGTCAAGGTGGCCCACGTGAACTACACCGGTGCGGTGTCCGTTTCGTTGCACGTCGCCAAACAGTTGCGTCGGCAGGGACACGGTCGGCTGATCGTGCTGTCGAGTGTGGCGGGCGAACGCGTGCGCAAGGCCAACTTCGTCTACGGGTCCACGAAGGCCGGTCTCGACGGTTTCGCTCAGGGTCTGTCGGATTCGCTCGAGGGTTCGGGAGCACGGGTGTTGATCGTGCGTCCGGGGTTCGTGCACTCGGCCATGACCAGGGGGATGAAGGCGGCGCCGTTCGCCACCACCCCCGATGCGGTCGCCGATGTCACGGTTCGTGGATTGAAGTCCGGTCGCCGGATCGTGTGGGCTCCCGGGATTCTTCGGTGGGTCTTCGCGGTGCTTCGACATCTTCCCGGCCCCGTGTGGCGCCGACTTCCGTTGGGCTGAGGAACCCCGCGGGTTCAGTCGGGCTCCAGCGTGGAGGTGTCCAGCTCCGCGTAGTCGGGGTCGAACGCGCCGTTGCACGTCGGCGTGCACGAACCATCGGGTCGCGGTGGCACGGGAACGCGCACTTCGACCGCATAATCGAACTCGGGTCGGTAAGGCGCGTCGTAGGGGCCGATGCCATCGCCGTTGGCGCAGCGTTGGTAGAGGCGCACGAGGTCGTACTGGTACGAGCCACGAAGGCAGAATTCGTCCTCTACGACCTGATTGGCTCCGTCGGGGCCGAAGAGAGTCGAGTCGTTCGGTTCGATCCAGCCCGCCCAGAAGCGGGTGAGTATCAGCCAATCGGCGGAACGCACGTCGTCGACCAGATCGGAGTCGGCGTCGTCGGCGATTCCGGGATCCATTTCGATGTAGTAGGTCGCGGGGACGAGTTCGGGGAAGAGATGGTAGAAGAACACGTCGCTGTAGGCGGTGTTGCGCAGGTCCACCGGCCCGACGAAGAGGCGCTCGCCGGAGCGCGCCATCTGGTCCAGTTCGACGACCACCTCGCGTGCGGCCCGATACGGACGTTCGTCACCCAAGTAGAAATAGCGTCCATCGCGTGAGACCTCGAATCGAGGATGCTCGTTGGTGACGGAGTCCTTCACGTATTGGACGTACGGACGCACCGTGTACGACGGGGCGACCACCAGGATGAGTGCTCCAATGCTGGAAAGGGCGAATGCTCGACGAATCGTCGGGTGGGTGCGTGGACGGCGCAGTCTGATCAATTCGAGGACGGCGGGCACCATGAACGGCCAGGGAACGGCGGCCACCCACAGTAGGTGGGCGCTGTCGGGTCGTTGAAGGGCCTGGGGCAGGAGTCCGATCGACATGAGACCCGTGGCGATGAGGACGGTCGCTCGGGACCGAGTGGCGAGATCGCCGGTTCGGGATCGACGTCGAGTGAGGACACCCACACCCATCACGAACACGGCGGAGATCGGCAACAGGAAGAACCAGATGAAAAGCTGCTTGGATTCGGCGATGTGGGGTAACGGCCATGACGGGGCGACCTTCTCGCTGATGATCTGGAGGGCGCCGTCGAGATGAGACCACGACGGTGGTCGCGGCAGTTCGCGTCCCGGGCGCAAGTTGAACACCGGGTCGATGAGCATTCCCTCGATGACCGCCCGCGGTCCGGCTTGGACGAGGTGAACCCAGAGAGACGTCGATCCCAGTATCAGGCCGGTGAACGTGAGAGCCCAGGTGCGTCGAGGTTGCTTCCAAAGCGAGTACACACCCACCATGACGATCGCGACGACGAGGTCGGGCCGAAAGGTGAGGGCCAAACCGGCCAGAACTCCCGCGATGAGGCGACTGCGCCGCGCGTCGGAGCCGGCCCGTTCGCGATGAATCGATCGGACGAAGAAGACCAACGACCAGAGGGCCAGACCGAGGCCTCCACTCCAGGCCAGGGCTTGCAGTCCGATGGGGGTGAGGATGAACAACGTGGACGAAGCGCCCACGACGACCGCGGTTCGTCGTCCCCAGGGGCGAGCCAAGACGTAGAGGGCGGAGATCGCGAGCAGATGCTGACCCAATCCGAACCAACGCTCCGAGGTGAGGGACACGCCGAAAAGTTCGAACCACCCGGCCAAGAAGTGAAGCGACCCCGGGCCGTACAGATGGAGAAAGTCCACGTTGGCGACGGCGCCCTTCAACACGCGCTCGGGGAAGACGAGCATGAACCCTTCCTCCATCGAGGCCCCGACCGCACGGAACAGGGCGGGGAGTGCGACCAGCACCGGCAGGAGAATCGCTCCGAATGACGTCCACGCGCGACGGGCATCTCGAGTGAAGGCATTCCGGGGATGAACTCGATGCCCGGCAACGAAAGTGTCCGAAATCGGGCCACCGACGAGGTGGTCGTCGTGTTCGTCAGATTCCGGGTATCGGCGACGCACACGGTCGAGAAATGGAAAGAGGCCGACGGCGGCGAGCACGCACAACGCTGGTTCGGCGGGAACGCGAAAACGCGTGGTTCCATACGCGTATGCCGCGGTCAACGTGACCGACACGAACAGTGAGGCGATGGGGATCAGGCCGACGCCCCGGCGCCGCAGGTTGCCCACGCCGAGTAGTGACAGGGCGACCAAGCCGTAATACATGAAGAGACCCGCCCGGGCGGCCTCCTTGTTGCGACCCTCGATGGGTGCGAACTCGACGTTCTGCAACGGTCGGAAGAGGTCCCACTGCCGCGCGACTCTGGCGGTGACGACCTTGGGCAACTCACCGAGGTTCTCCCGCGCGTATTCGAAGCCGATATCACGCCAGAAGATCGCTTTTTGGGCTTCGTCTCCCGAGGCGTCGACGCCGAGGTCACGTAAATCCTCTTGACATTGGAACGACCAGAAACCGAGGAACTTGCCCGAGTAGACCGAATCGCAATTGGCGTAGACGAACAACTCGTTTCCATTGGTGGACAAGGGAACAGAAACCTCGAACGAGCGCTCGTTGCGCAATGTCCAGGGGGCGATGACGGAGATGCAGGCGAGCCCGGCCATGGTGATGTGCGCGATTCGCCGCCGCCACGCCATGTCCCGTCGGAGCAAAATCCACGGGACGATGAGGAGGACCGACAAGAGCAGCCCCTCTCCGCGGGTGAGCGCGGCCAGACCGGTCAGCAGTCCCATCGAGACGGCCCACCGCCGCGAGGGGGAGCCGGACCACTTGTACGCGGCGTAGACGGTGGCCGTGGTCAGCAAGGCCATCAGGCCCTCGGGGAACAACACGCCGTCGATGATCCAGAGATTCGGGTACACCGCGGCCAGAAACATCGCCACGAGTGCCACGCGATCGCGCCGCTCGGCCGGGGCCACCTGACGGGCCAGCAACCCGACGAACGCCACCACGGCGGTACCGATGACGAGTGAGAACATCTTGTGGTCGAAGAAGGTCGTTCCACCGAACCGCGAGGAGAAGGAAAGCACCAACGGGTAGAGCGGACCGTGCAAGGCACTGGCCATCCATCGGTGATGGGCGATGAAATTCAGCGGTTCGGGAAAACCCAGACCGTTGGCGAGCAGATTCGCCGTGGAGTGGTAGAAGAGCGGATCGCCCGCATCCGTGCGCGTCGGGGCCACCGTGAGCAACGTGAACAGACGCACCACGAATGCGAGTGAGACGACCGACGCATACAGACGAATCGCGGGAATCCGTTGACGTCGATGGTTCACGACACGAGAACCGAGAGCCAACCAAAACGTGCCGAGGATCGTGGCGAGAGATGCCACGGTGATCAGGGCCCAGACAAATAGCGGAATTTGCGGACCGATCACCCGACGCACGACTCCGGACGAATCGACGGTCGCTCGCTCGACGTGTTGTCGAGCCAGGAGATCGGTGATGGGTCGGATGAGGGTGAACAAACCGATCGAGAGGGTGAGGCTCAGGATGTGTCGGCTCCGCAACCGAGCCGTTGGGGCGATGATCGAGCGCCAACGGCCGCGTCGGTGGTCGGAGACGAGGACGGACAGAAGGGTGATGATGGCGATGACGGCGGTCGGGCCGACCACGGTTCCCAGGATTTCGGTGGAGCCGACGAAAAAGATGGCGGGCATCACGAAATCGCGGGGCCCGGTGTCGATCCCATTGTTGGTCACCAAGGTGATCACCAAGGTGGACCACCACACCGCGTAGATGACCGCCACGAGGCGCACGATTCGTCGTGGGGGAGCGACTGGTGACGTCGTGGTCGCGGCCAGAATCGACCCCAGTAGTAGCCCCGACAGGATCGTGATCGAGATCCGCAGCACCGCCGGGGTGCCCCACCGCTCGTCGAGATCGCCGATGATGGTGGCCGCGTGCGTCAGGGCCAGGACCAGAAGAGCCTCGATCCGTACGGCGGTATCGGAGAGCACACCATGCAGCCCGCGAACGCGGGCGTGGGGGGCGCGGGAAACGGTGCTCATGATGCGTCTCATACCCGAGCCGGTATCGCCCGAGTGGTCGTCGGTCAATGGTACTTTCCAATGACTGTGGAAGAGTCGACTCCTCGATCGTCAACCGGGACGTCACCGTCTCGTGGTCGGCGCGGTCGGCGGACGGCTGTCGTCTTCGCCCTGGCGGCTCTCCTGGGCGCGGTGTACTGGTGGTGGCCGGGAATCCAAGGCCGTGGAGCCAACCATGAATCGGATCCGGCGATTGTGGTGGTGGGTGGGGGGCAGTTGGAGCGATCAAGCGAGAAGGTGCTTCGTCGTTTGCGTGAGGAGGGATACTCGGCCACATGGGGCGGATCGCCCGTCGACTGGTGCGAATTGGCCGACATGCTGACGACCGAGGCGACCTCTGCGTCGCGAGCACTGGTCATGTACGCGCCACCGACCATGAGCGACTGCGCCCCGGCGTCCGCGGTCGCCGACGACATCATGGCCGATGTCGAGGCAAAGAACGTGCGGGGGGTGCTGGTGGTCGGACTCGAAGAAGGTGACCGCGACGATCCCGTGGTGCGGTCCTTGATCGAACGTGGGGTCACGATCGTCGACCCCGTCTCGTTGATCGGTGAGCCGACCGCGGTGGGCGAACGTGTCGACTGTTTGTGGTGGGACGACTGCGTGTTCGAGGGCCAGAACCCCGGTTACGTCATCGTGAGAGACGACGATGGGTTGACCGCGGCCGGTCAACAGCGGGTGGCGCGATTGATCGTCGCCACGGTCCAATGAATTCGGACCCCGCGCGCCTGAGGAGCATGGCGTCCGACATGATCGAGCGCGGAGTACGACGGGTTCACGTCCTGGCGTGGCGCGACCTGGACGACGACGAGGCGGGTGGTTCGGAGAATCACGCCGACGAGTTCATGCGGCGCTGGCAGGAGGCGGGACTGTCGGTCATGCACCGCACGTCGTTCGCCGTTGGTCGTGCGTCGACGGGTACTCGAAACGGATACGACGTCGTTCGACGAGGTGGTCGGGTGACGGTCTTCCCTCGCGTCGCGATGTCGGAAACCCTGCGACGCATGGGACCCTACGATGCTCTGGTCGAGATTTGGAACGGAGTGCCGTGGCTGTCGCCGGTCTGGTGTCGCAAGCCTCGGATCCTGATCCTGCACCACATTCACGGTCCGATGTGGGGCCAGATGTTCCCCGCACCGATCGCGGCTCTCGGGCGCACCATCGAGACCCGCTTGGCGCCACCGTTGTATCGACGTACGCCCACGGTCACCACGTCGACCGACACCCACACCGAGTTGCTGAAGCTGGGCTGGAAGCCCGAGTTGGTGACCACCGGTCCGGTGGGGGTGGACGACTTCTTTTCTCCGGGCGGTGAAAAGACGGGGCATCCATCGGTCCTGGCCGTGGGTCGACAAGCGCCGGTGAAGAGATTCCTCGATCTTCTCGAGCAGGTCCGACTGGCCCGGGAGCGAGTGCCGAATCTGTCGCTGACTTTGGTGGGTGACGGTCCCGAGCGCGGTGCGATCGAAGGCTGGATCCGTGAGTACGGTGCGACGTGGGTGACCCTGGCCGGACGGGTCGAACGCGACGTACTTCGCGACTTGTACAGAAGCTCGTGGATCGTGGCGTCGGCTTCGCTCGCCGAAGGATGGGGTCTGGCACTGACCGAGGCGGCCGGGTGTGGTACCACTGCGGTGGCGACCGACATCAGCGGGCATCGATGCTCGGTGCTTCACGAACGAACGGGAGTGCTCGCTCCGTTGCACGAACTCGGACGGGCCATGGCCGACGTGTTGGTCGACGACGACCTCCGGAAGAGACTGTCGACCGCGGCCGAACGTCGGGCGCGCACCCTCACGTGGGATGCGTTGGCAGTGGGTGTGTTGGAGCCGCTGCACGCACAGGTGGTGCAACCTCGACGTGGCGGCGGAGGTCGTTAGGCTGTCACGGTGACCTCGACGTCCCGCTGGTCGAAGTGGTCGACCAACTCCCTGCGTGTCGCCATCGTCATCGGGCTATCGGTGTCGATCCCGATGTTGGCCGCATTGGTCGTGCTCGTGGGTGGGGCGCGATGGTTCCCGTGTGGAGACATGGCGCAGGCCGAACTGCACATGCGCGGTTTCCTGAGTCACCCTCCGTTGGTGGGAGCGGCGGGCCGAATCGTGGACGACGCGGGGTTCCAAGGATCGCATCCGGGTCCGAGTCTGTGGGTGGCGATGTACCCCGTCTACGCCCTCGGTGGTCGCAGCAGTGCGGCCTTGATGACGTCGGTCGTGTCGGTGCATCTGGTGTCGATCGTGGCCGCGGTGTGGTTGGTGGTCCGACGTTGGGGTCGTTGGGCCGGGGTGATCGGCGGTCTTGCGATTCTCGTCCTGTTGAGATCCTCGGGAAGCGACTTCATGGTCGAGCCATGGAACGTCTGGATGGCATTTCTGCCGTTCGTGGTGCTGCTGCTGTTGTGTTTCGACGTCATCGCTCCGGTCGAGAATTCGGGCCCTCGCGTTCGCTCGAGGAACTGGCTGATCGCGGTGGCGGTTGGATCGCACTGTGTTCAGAGTCATGCCGGTTATCTGGTGATCGTGGTGGCGGCCCTGTTGTTGGCGCTCGGTGTGTTGATCGTCGACGTGCGCGCCGAGCGGGGGTCGTGGCGTCTACCGGTCGTGGGCGGTCTGTTCACGACTCTGATCATGTGGTCAGGACCCATCGTCGACCAGATGAGACGTGTGCCGGGGAACCTGACCATTCTTCGCGAGCATTTCACGTCGCCAACCGAGCCCTACATCGCGTTGTCGCTGGCGGTCCGTGTCGTGACCACCCAGTACAACGTGTTCGGACCGTGGCTGCTCGGCCCGCACGTGCACGCCTCGAACGACAGCTGGTTGCGTTGGCCCGGGTTCGTGGCGATGGTCGGTCTGACGGTTTGGGCGCTGCGACGCGGTCGGGGGACATCGGAATGGCGGCTCGTGGTGATGACGAACCTCGTCGTCGTCATCGGAATCCTGTCGGTGACCCGGATATTCGGGCCGTATTACGAGTACACGATCCGATGGTTCTGGGTGTTGGTGGTCGCGAATCTGGTGCTGTGCATGCGGGTGGTGACGCGGGGTCGCTCGTGGCCGCCGGTTCTTCGGAGAAGTCGAGTGGCCGTCGCGGCGGCTGTCGCGGTCGTCATGATCGGACTCACCACGTTCCAGTCGGTCGACGGACTTCGTCTTCCCGGTTCGACCGATTCGCGGATCATTTCCGTCCTGGCGCCCCAACTGCGCGACGAACTCGACCCATCGGGTCGATATCTGATCCGTATGTACGATCCCTACACCTTGAACGCCACCGGATTCGGGACGTTGCTGGAACTCGGTCGTTCGGGCTACGACGTCGGAGTCGATTTGTACTTTGCCGCGGCGGCCTTGCCGCATCGTGTGGTGCCGGAGTCGGAGGTCGACGCGGTGTTGTGGGTGGTGGTGGGTCGGCCCATCGAGCGCGCGCGCCAGGATCCGAATTTGACCGAGATCGCCGCCGCGGATCCGCGTTCGGCGGTCGAGCAGGATCGGGCGAAGGAATTGATCGACGCGATTCGAGACGGGTTGGAACGCACCGGACGTGATGATCTGATCGGATCCCTCGATCGCCCGGGGGCGTCGCTGATCTTCGCCGAACCTCCGTTGGAGCCGTCAGTGGCCGACGACGTCCGGGCGTTGATCCGGTTGGGGCAGCCCGTCTCGGTGTTCAGGTCCGATCCCGGATACCAATCGTTCGCGTTCGCCGCGGAGTGAGTAGCACCTTGGCGGAAACCGCGATTCGTGAGCGTTGGCACGAGTAGATTCGTCATCGTGCGGGTTTGCGTGGTGTTGCCCACCTACAACGAGTCGGAGAACCTGCGACCCATGGTGATGCGTCTTCGTGAGGTGTTGCCCGAGATCGGCATCCTGATCGTCGACGACAACAGCCCGGACGGCACCGGCCGCATCGCCGATGAACTGTCGCGCGAGTTGGTCGGCGTGGAGGTGATCCATCGACCCGGAAAGCAAGGCTTGGGCAACGCCTATCGACACGGGTTCGCCCACGTGCTCGCCGGTGAACATGACGTGATCGTCACCATGGACGTGGACTTCTCCCACGATCCGGTGGTGATTCCGGCGATGCTGGCGGCGATCGAATCGGGCGCCGACGCGGTGGTGGGATCCCGGTACGTGCGCGGTGGCGCCACGGTGAACTGGCCGTTGCATCGTCGCGTGTTGTCGCGATGGGGGAATCTGTACACCGGTGCCCTGCTGGGGGTCGGGATCCGTGATTGCACGTCCGGCTTCCGGGCCTACCGTGCATCGGCTCTGTCCGCCATCGCGCCGGACACCACCAGGGCCGATGGATACGCCTTCTTGACCGAGTTGGTGCTTCGTCTGTCGCGCCTGAAGTTCGTCGTCGTCGAGGTGCCGATCCTTTTCAAGGAGCGAGAGCACGGCACCTCGAAGATGTCCGGTCGGATCATCGCCGAGTCCATGTTGCTGGTGACCCGCTGGGGACTCACCCACCGCGTGCGGCGGTTGGGTGCGCTGATCCGCCGCGGCTGACGTCAGCGCTCGAAAAGTTTCTTCAGGTACGTGTCGCCGATGGCCGAATACCGCACGATGCAGTACACGGCGCGGACCCCGTCTCGCCAGCCGATCTTCTTTCCCTCGTCGTAGGTGCGGCCCGAGTAGGAGATGCCCACCTCGTAGATGCGCCACCGGCCCCGCGCCAACTTGGCGGTGATCTCGGGCTCGAAGCCGAAGCGATCCTCTTCGATGTCGATCGACTGGATCACCTCCCGACGGAAGCACTTGTAGCAGGTTTCCATGTCGGTGAGGTTCAAGTCGGTGAACATGTTCGACATGAGGGTGAGGAACTTGTTCCCCATGCTGTGCCAGAAATAGAGAACTCGATGCGGGCGACCCGAGAGGAAGCGGGACCCGAAGACCACATCGGCT
Source organism: Acidimicrobiales bacterium (assembly GCA_030833305.1). GTDB lineage: Bacteria > Actinomycetota > Acidimicrobiia > Acidimicrobiales > Ilumatobacteraceae > Casp-actino8. Next base: position 9,415 of record JAURHL010000028.1, read on the forward strand.
CGGTTGGTGAGCAACGGTTCGAGCACGATCGAGTACTCGCCCGGGTCGTACTCAAGGTCGGCATCCTGGACGATGACGAACTCGGCGGTCGCATGGGCGAACCCGGTGCGCAACGCGGCCCCCTTGCCCCGGTTCTGCTCGTGAAGCACGACGCGAACGCGAGGATTCTGGAACGAGGCCAGGATCTCGCGGGAGCGATCGCGCGAACCGTCGTCGACCACGATCACCTCGGCGACCCAGGGCGAAGCGAGCACCTGACCGAGAAGGTCCTCGATGGTTGCCTCTTCGTTGAAGCAGGGAACGATGACACTCAGACAGGGTCGTGGATCGAGGCTCACGAATCGGGAATTGTACCGGACGAACTCCCGTCGTCTCGTGCGAGGCGCAGCCCGTACGTCACCGCGGCGAAGAGGACCAAACCGTGCACTTTCGCGTACGCCCCCGGCCAACCGAACCCGTGGGGTGTGTCGTATCTGATCTGCTGGAAAATGACGTAGGCGTAGCCGAGCGCGATGAGCACGACGAAGAGCCGTTCGATGTTGGCACGTCGCCTCGTTTCCATGATCGTGGCGGTGGCGACCGCGACTCCGGCGATGGGGTGGACGAACAAGGTGAGGACGACTCCGAACACGATCGCACCGCCGATGACGCTGCGGGCGAACCTCGGCAGATCGGTGTCGACGGGAATCGGGCGACGACCGACGACGACGCGACCGATTCGACGAATCACCAGGAGGGACAGGGCGATGATCAGACCGACGAACGAGATCACCATCCCCAACCACATGAGCCGTTGTGGCGTCCACTCGCTCCGGAAGTCGGCCGCTGCTCCGGTGGAGGTCATCCAGGTACCGCGGCCAGCGGCGCTGGCGATCGACGGTTCGCCCGCCCGGCCAGCGATCGTGGCCGACCATCCGGTGTTCCAGCCGTCCGTCGACTCGATCCAGCAGTGTTCGCTGACGCACGCGGGGAGCAGAGCGGTGCGGGTGGTGCGGGTGATCGAGACCTCGACCACCTCGGCGGGCGTACTCGGCACGGCTCGCGACGATCGCAGGGTGATGCGGTCGATGACGATCGGAGAGTCGTGCGAGGTCTCCAGGATGCGCGAGCCCGGCTCCAGTAGAAGTGGGCCGCACGCCTGCAACGTCACATGGGCGTCTTCCGTCTCGATGACGCGCATCGCGACCGGTTCGAAGTCGATCGACAACAAGTCGTCGCGACACGCGGCAGTCGCTTCGAAGGGAGGGGAGGCGGTCGATCGAGCCGTCGCCGACACGACGAAACCGTCGTCGTGCTCCACGTGGAAGATCCGACGAATGGAACGTTCGGGGTCGGAACGCTCGGGGTCGGTGTCGTCGGCTCGCCAACGGGTGAAGTGGTAGGACACGGGAGTGCGTGCATCGACGTCGTCGACGGCATCGGTCGGGGTGGTGATGAACTCCGGCGTTCCTTCGCCGGGCGGGAGAACCTCGGCCCAACCACTGGGGCGGGCGGCATCACCATCGGCCACCTCGTCGATGCGCAAGCGGACCGACGAGGAGGGTCGGGACAAGGTGACGACCCCGTCGGGATCGGAAAGGTCGAGTTCGGACCAGACGGCGCCGTCGAGGCTCACCGACGCGCGGGTGACCGTGCGTACTCCGTTTGGGTGCGTTGGTGCGAGCAAGCGCAACGTCGTGATCGGGCGAACTCCGCGGTCACGAATCTCGAGGATCTGCCCGACCGGATCGCGTCCCCAGCCGACGAGCCAGGCGGTGGACGGATCGTCGTCGACGGCCATCGCCGGTCGATACTCGGGGTAGTAGACGAGTAAAGCACCGTACGCGGTGGCCGAGACCAGCGGGGCGTCCATCGATGTGTCGACAGTCGACTGCGTGTCCGTTCTACCGTCGCTGACGGGGAAGACCGGCAGACGGTTGTCGAACTCGTCGTCGACGGAGCCGGTGGCGGTCTCGGTTGCCCCCCACACGTCTTGTGATCCGCGCCAGTGGTGGGCGCGCTTGCGATTTCCGTCGGTCACGATGAGCTCGGGAGTCGCCGACAACGCCGCCTTCAGTTGGTCGGGTTCCAGTGCCGCCGAATGAAGAACGATCGATCGACCGTCGATCAGACCACTGGCGGCCAATTCGACGAGACTGGTTCCGTCACCGGACACCACGACGGGGGCGTCCGATGCACGCATACCCGCATGCGCGTCCTGGACCTCGTACACCACGATCTCGGGCAGAGGTGCGACGTTCGCCGCATCGACGCCCGGTGCGACGTTTTTGGTGGGTTCGCCGAACTCGGCCAAGCGCGTGAGTCCCGGGGCGGAGTCGATGGTGGTCGCGGCGCGCGTGGGAGGGTCCAGACCGAAACGCTCGTATTGGTACGAGTTGACCACCATCACCGTGTCCGCTCCGAGCAGTCGGGCGATGGGGGCGATGGCGCGGGGGCTGACCGTTCCGTTCTGGAAGGCGTCATCCAGTGCGTACAGAAGGTCCATGAGTGGGGCGCTGCCCTGCGGGATCCAGTCACGGTTCAACATGGGCTTCTTCGTGAGTCCGGGAAGAATCGGGTCGACCGTGTACCCCCACCGGAAAGCGGCCGACTCGATACCCGGCAACATCAAAACCGAGCCCGTGTGTCCCTCGTCGAATCGTCGGTCGAGGAATGAAGCGGTGTCGGTCCATGCGATGGGAAGTTGCTCGGGGCGTTCCATGACCGGGTCCACCATCCGACCGCCGAGCAGAGCCGGCAGGTTGACCATGACGATCGCGACCGCGAGTGGCACCACGAGCATGGCGAAGCGAGGTCGCGACGAGTGGAGTGCCCGCTGACGTGTCCGGTCGACGACGTGTCCGAAACCGAAGGCGAGAGCCATGACGACCAGCGGTGCTGCCCGCGTCGATGAGCGCAAGGCGAGGCTGAGAGCACTTTGCGGCTGGTCGACGAGCAGGCTCCAGACGGGCGTGGGCGATGAATAGGGGAACGCTCCGACGGCGAGGATGACTCCGGCCACGAACATCAGGGCCAACGGTCGGCGCGCCTCGGAGCGAAGCGTGCGCATACCGAGAAGTCCGCTCAGCACGAGGATCGTTCCGGCAAGGATCACGAGCGGATTGGTCTGATAGGGGGTCGCGGCTGACGTGAGGGGCACGACCTCGTTGCGGTCGTAGAAGAGCCAGTACCCGAGACCGCGCAGGACCTCGGGTGCGGTCGAGGTGGCGGCGGTGGACGGTAATGCCTCGGTGTACGACAGCACCGCCGAACCGTGGCGTCCCTGTGTCACCAATCCGGCGAGCCACCAGGCACTCATCACGACGGTGGTCGCGCCGAGGATGCCCGTGGTGACGAGCGCGGAGCGAATCGACACCCGTCGACGCCAGGCGGCGTCGACGATGACGGCGACCGGAGCCGGGGCGATGACGAGCAAGGCGGTGGCGTTGAGTCCCCCGGACGAGAAGATCAGCAGCGCGAACACCGCGAGTGGTCCCAGACGGCGCTCGTGCGTGAATCGAATGGTGACCGCGACGATCCATCCCAACAATGCCCACGGCAGGAGTAGTGCCGACGTGCGCGAGATGTAGGGCAACACGTACGGGGTGAATTGGTACGCGAAGGCCGCGACGGCGACCGTCGTCGGACTCAGCCCGAGTCGACGTCCGAGGTGCACGATCCCGCTGCCCGCCACGAAGAGCAACGTGGCCATCCAGAGTCGATGGGCGATCCAGTCCGGACTGCCGATGGCATCGAAGACACCGAACCATGGACCGCTCGGCCACAGGTATCCAACGTTCTGGTGGGGCACCCAGCCTCCGAATTGACGCGAATCCCAACTGAAAGCGGCATCGGACATGAGACGCCACGGATCGAGAAACAGGTACAACTTGGTGTCGCCGGGAACCTTTCCCGGTGCGGTCAGGAGAAGTGGAATGTACGCGAGGAGAGCCAACGAAACGTGGAGAACGTGACGTTCGATCCACCGTCTCGTCGCTGAGATCAAGGCACCACTCCGTACGCGCCGTAGAGGGCCGTCAGCGTCACCAGTCCGGCCATCGACACACCGACGACGTAGGGCCACCATTCGCGGCGCCGAGGTGCGGCGAGCCACACGGCGGCGCCGATGAAGAGGGGAAAGGCGGTGTAGAGGAATCGCGGGCGCGCCGTGACCGTGGCCGGCAGCAACATCAGGACCACGATGACGGCCGAGTAGGCGGCGGCGGGCAGGGGTAGTCGATGGCGCTTCCAGGCGATCCAGAGAAGCGCGAGTGTTCCGAGGAAGGAAACGGCGGTGATCATGTCGGTCGGAGAGGTGAGAGGCTGGGTGAATGTTTCGAGCGTGCGGCGAAGCGCGGTGAGCCCGAAACTGGCGCCCTCCTTCCACGCTTCACCTTGCACTCGGAACCACACACGGTTTTCATCGGCGTGGGCGTCGATCCAAAGTTGGTAACCGATGAATCCCCACGGCGCGAGCAACGGTGCGAGGAGGGATCGGAAGTCGCGGCGCTTCCGGATGGCGATGGCGGCCGCCACTGCGCACGCCACGACGACGGCCACGCCATTCGGGCGAGTGGCGGTGGCGACGGCCGCCAACAGGCCCGCGACGAGCCATCGCTCACGGTGCAATGCGAGCAAGGTTGCCGCGGCCACGGTCAAGAGCAAGGCCTCGGAGTAGGCGAACGAGAGAACGAAGCTCCCCGGGAAGAGCGCGCACAGCACCATCGCGGTACGAGCGTGTTCGACGCCGAACCAAGCCCGGGTGAGCAACCCGACCAACACGATGAAGGCGGCACCCAGTAAGAGGTTGAGGAAGAGAGCGGCCAAGGTGTCGCCACCCGGTAGGAGGCGATCGAGCCAACGGACCGAGTAGGGGTACGCCGGAAAGAATGCGACACGGGCTTGCGGTTCCTCATAGGTGATCGACGGGGGGACGAACGTGGGGTATCCGAATCGGGTGATACGTAGGTACCAGATGCCGTCCCAGGAGGTGAGAACGTCGAGGATCATCCGGCCGGCGGAACGAGGCAGCACCAATCCTCGGGCGTGCGGGTCGACTTTGCGTTCGAGGCCGAAGAGGATCTGGGATCGGATCTTGTTCTCGTCCGCTCGCATTTCGGCGGCCACGATGGCGGCCCCGATCAGGACCATCAGCCGCGACACGACGAAGGCGATCGCCGCCGAACGTAGGGAAGCGATCCAGTTCCGATGCAGGTCGCCGGGGTCGGCGACGGGAGTGGGTGCGGACTCGTTCATGGCGGTGTGATCGCCGCGACTCGGCGTGTCCGAGACGCTAACACCCCCGATGATCGTCCCTCAGAACGCACGTGGGACGAGAAGACGACTGCCAGAATGCTTTCATGAGTCCTGCTGATTCGGATCCGGTTTTGCTCGTCGAACGTCCCCGAGAAGGGGTCGTGATGTTGCGCTTGA
>JAURHL010000290.1 GCA_030833305.1 Acidimicrobiales bacterium
GGGGAGGAACTCGACCCGTGAGCCGACTTCGTCAACCCGCGGTCCTCGAACTTGAGGAACGTTTCTCGGACTACCTCGGAACCAAGGTGGACGTGAAGATGACGGGTGTCAACAAGAAAGGCACCGTCACCATCACGTTTGCGGGACTCGAAGACCTCGAGCGCATTTACGTCCTCATGATGGGCGGCGGGGACCACGACTCCGACGAGTGACACGCAGGACACATGAGGGTCAAGAAACCCTCAACCTGTACACGATGGTTCTGCACAGACTGTGCACAAACCTGTGGATAACTAGGGCGCCCAGACGGTGAGAGCCAGGAAGATGGCATCAGCGATCCGTTGACTGCGCCACGTCATGAAGTCGGCGGGTCCCAAAGTGACCAGCACCGCAGGCATCTTCGTCTCGCGAAGAATCGGCAGTCGCATGCCCTGAACGGTCATTCGTGGAACCACGTCACGAAGATGTCGTTCGATCAGGTGGGCGAGGGCTCGACCTCCTGCTGATTCGAAGGCCGGAACCGCGTAGTACGCGACCCGAGATTGGGGCTCGCCGCTGGCTTCCACCCCCACGTAGACGTCGGCTCCGAACAGGTTGGCCGTGGCTCCTTGTTGGGTCGGATCGTCGTCCTGCGTCTCGATCAACATCGCGCCGTGTTCTCGCAGGTCGGCACTCACGGACTCCACCACCTCGGACAGGCCACCGAACGACCCCACCGCCACCCGACGACCGGCCAACGGCTGGCCGGTTCGCGCCTGTTCGGAGTCCCGGACGGCAGCGATACCGGGTCCGTCGCCGGTCATCTTCGACAAACGACGCAACACGGCCACCGTGTCCGCCGTACACACGCCGTCGATGTCGAGACCGGCGTTCTCCTGGAATTGTCGCGTGGCGCGGGCTGCCAAGGACCCGAAGATGCCGTCGATGCGCCCGACGTCGAAGCCGAGGCGCGACAGGATCCGTTGGAGTTCGGCTACGTCATCACCGCGAAGGTTGGGTGAACGCAACATGAGAGGACGATCACCGAGGCTCCACCATGCTTCGACCAGGGTGGTCCAGGTTCCCTCGTCGCAGATCCCGGTGACGGCCAGACCCCGATCGAGCTGGAAATCGGCGATCGCCTGCCGAGTACCGGCGCAGTACGTCCCGGGTATCACCCCAGCGTCGGACAGATATCCGGCGGCTCCGAGGCGACGTTGCAACTGTCGAACGGCCTCGCCCGTGTCGTCGGGCGACAGCGCCATCAGTCGAGGAATTCCCCCAGGTCGGCCAGCAGTTGCCCCTTGCCCTTGGCGCCCACCATGGTCTTTTTCAACTCACCGTTGTGGAACACCAGCAGAGTCGGGATGCTCATGACTCCGTACCGCTGAGCGATGTCGCCGTGATCGTCGACGTTCAGTTTGGCGATGGTCACCTGTCCGGCCTTCTCGGCGGCGATCTGGTTCTCCATCTTCATCGCCTCGAGCACGACGACCGAGTCGCCGATCGCCACGGTCTGGCCGACCTCGACGGTGCGCGAGAGCACGACGCCATCGACGGGCGAGCGGATGATGGCTTTTTCGAGGTCGCGTTCGAAGGCGCGGACCTCGGCCTCGGCACCGGCGACGGCGGCGTAGGCGCTTTCGAGGTCCGCCTCGGCG
>JAURHL010000291.1 GCA_030833305.1 Acidimicrobiales bacterium
GGGTGCGGTGGCGACCAACACGACGCCGAAAAAAATGGCGACCAGAAGCAGAGCGAGTGAACGAAACCCCCGAATTCGTGTCATACCGAATGCTAAATGACTGTTCGAACGGCTTTCAAGGTGAACGATCCGACACTCCGAGCGATGGAACGGGGAGACTGACCGTCATGAATTCGCTGCGACGACTGAACGCGATCGCCACCGTGCTGCATCTGGTGCAGGGTGTGGCCATCTTGGCGCTGGCCAACGACTTCTCCCTTCCGGTCACCAGTTTCTTCTGGAACGACGCCCCGAACAATCGTCTGGACATCACGCGCCTCGACCGCATGTTCGACGTGTCGGTGGCGTGGTCCGCGGCCCTGTTCCTGTTCCTGTCAGCCCTGTTCCACCTGATCGTGTCCACGGTCGGCCGACGCGCTTACGAGAACGAGATCAACCTCGAGCAAAACCGCTTCCGTTGGGTGGAGTATTCCATCTCGTCGACGTTGATGATCCTGACCATCTGTCTGGTGTTCGGCATCGGTGACGTGGCCGGCCTCATCGGCATCGCGGGTGCCAACATGGCGATGATCCTGTTCGGGTGGTTGATGGAAGTGATCAACAAGCCGGGACGTGAGGTCTGGTGGACCCCGTTCACCTTCGGCTGCATCGTCGGCATCTTGCCGTGGATCGGTCTTCTGATCTACCTGTTCGGCCCCGGCAGCGAGATGCCCAAGTTCGTGTACGGAATCTTCGTGAGCATCTTCATCTTCTTCAACCTGTTCGCACTGAATCAGTGGTTGCAGTACCGCAAGAGGGGACGTTGGGCCGACTACGTGTACGGCGAGAAGGTGTACTTGTGGCTGAGCCTGATCGCCAAGAGCGCGCTGGCCTGGCAGCTCTACGGCAACACGCTCTCGGCCTGACCGTCAGTCGGTGCCGCGTTGGCGGCAGGCGTCGGAGCACCAGCGCACGTTGTCCCAATCGCGCGCCCACTTCTTGCGCCACTCGAACGGTCGACCGCATGCGGCACAGATGCGCGGGGCGAACCCGTTCTTGGTTCGGGCCTCGCGGGTCATGGCATCGAGATCGTGCGCAGGTGATCGGCGAATCGTGACGTGTCACCGGCGAAGGATTCCAACGTGTCGGCGTCGATGATGACGCTCAGCGAATCACCCCGGCGGGCCAGCACGGCGGGGAAGACGTCGATGGCCGCGATCACCTCGACGGGGGCGTCGTCGCGATGCCAGGTGGTGAACGGCACGCCGAGGCTCGTCGAGCATTCGCGCCATTCACGCTTCACGGTGAACAGACCGTGGGTCAGTTCGCACAGCGAGCAATGCGTGCGACCCAGTCGGGCACTTATCCAGTAGGACACCTCACCGACGATCGTGCCGTCGGCGTCGTAGACGCCGATGAACTCATCGATGGAGGCGCTCATGAGGGCGATGGTAGAAGTCGTGTGGCGATCTGGGTAAGGCAGATGACCGAAAACCGTCGCATTCCCGACCCAGATCGTGGGGTGCGTACTACGGTCGGGCTGGTCAACGTCCGGTAGGTGGGGGTCCGATGTCCGACCACGTTCGAATCGATCCGTCTCGTTTCGTGCCCGTGGGCCGGGTGAGCGAGCGATTCCAGTCGTACAACAT
>JAURHL010000292.1 GCA_030833305.1 Acidimicrobiales bacterium
TGGGCCTCCAGCGAACCGCCCGGCGTCGCTTTTTGCATCGTTCGCTTGATGTCCGTTCCGGTGTAGTACGTTCGTTTCTGGTCCGGCCATGCCCGTAATCAACGACTTGTCCGCCAAACGCATCCGACCACGCGACCACCGACCACCAGTCCGATCACGGCCGGGGTGGCGGTGACGATGGTGAACAACGACACCATGCCGGCCGAGAAGCCGCGCTCGTCCTTCAGGAACGTGTTCTGGAAGAACGACGCCGGCGACAACAACATGTTGCCGAAGAACGCCACCGCCATCTGGATGCCCAAGCGACGCCGTTGCAGGCGCGGCACGGGTGTGGCCGCCACGTCGGCCCGGTGCCATTCGAAGCGCTTCGTCTCGGGCAGGTGCTTGGCCAGATCGCGTGCCACCAACAACCACACCAATCCCAACACGTACACCCAACGCCAACCCGACTGCCCCACGTCGGCCAGGGGCAAGGCCACCACCGCCACCCCGGCGCCCAAGCCGTTGGCCATGGCCAACACGCTGATGGCATAGGCCCGTGAACCGCGGGGCATCTCCTCGGCGGCGATCACCGCGATCAACAGATCCAACGCCAATCCCAACGGACGCCCCAACGCTTGCGTGGCCACCAACACCGGGAAGTTGGGTGCCAGCGCGCCGAGCGAGGCGATGATGGGCGCGGCCCACGCCAGCGTCACCACCACGCGTCGACGACCGATGCGATCGGCCAACAGCGCGGCGGGCAGGCCGAACAACACGCCAACGCGCACGATGGTGCCCGCCACACCGCGACCCCAGTCACCCACACCGAAGTCGTCACCGGCGAACGACACCGTCTGGGTGAACAACGTGTTCACGAACGCGGTCAGCAACGACGCCGCGGCCAGCAAACCCAGGATGCGCACCTGACGTCGATCCAATCGATCCGGTGGCGCCCAGCCCGGTTGTCCGCCCCGTGAGTCGGGTGCGCGGCGCGACAACGAGCGCTTCACCAACGGTCCGAACAACCAATGGAACCACGGGATCACCAAGCGGTAGTCGGTGCGTTCGTGCAACCGGCCGTCACGCGCGCTGACCGTGCGCCGGTAGTCGCGGAACGGCCCGTGTCGCTGAGAGAACGAGGCGACGGTGTTGGAGCCGTCGGGTTCGGGTTCCTCGCCCACCAGATCGTCGCGCGGAGCGCACAACCACGCTCTGACCTGCGGTTCGTCGGGCCATTCGCGCACCAGATGCACCCCGTTGCGACCCACGGAGCGAGCATACTTGTACGTCTATGGACCGCATCGTCGTGCAGCAGAGTGGTCCCTTGTCCGGACAGGTCGACGTGCCCGGGGCCAAGAACTCGGTGTTGAAGTTGATGGTGGCGTCGCTGTACGCGCCCGGTCGACACGAACTCACCAACGTCCCCGACATCTCCGACGTGGAGACCATGGGCGCGCTGTTGGGCGCGCTCGGTGTGCGCGTGCAGCGCGACGCCGCCGACGACACGGTGTTGCATCTGCACAACGACGGCGACGTGCGCACGGTGGCGCCGCCCGATCTGGTCACCAGTATTCGCGCCTCCATCAATGTTCTCGGTCCGTTGTTGGCGGTGTGCGGACGCGTGCGT
>JAURHL010000293.1 GCA_030833305.1 Acidimicrobiales bacterium
TGGCCCGTCACATCGCAACTACCCGCGCTGCCGGTCATCAGCTCGTCGTCGTGGTATCGGCGATGGGCAAGGCCACCGACAATCTGGTGCAACTCGCGCGACAAGTATCGACCAATCCACCGAGTCGTGAGATGGACATGTTGCTCACCACGGGTGAGCGAATCAGCATGGCCCTGCTGTGCATGGCGCTGCATGATGTCGGTGTGGATGCGGTGAGTTTCACCGGATCCCAGGTGGGAATCATCACCGACACGGTGCACACCAAGGCCAAGATCCTGGAGGTGAAGGGCGATCGCGCCCGCGAGGCGCTGGCCCAGGGCAAGGTGTGCGTGGTGGCCGGCTTCCAAGGTGTCAGCACCGAACGCGAGATCACCACGCTCGGTCGTGGCGGATCCGACACCACCGCGGTGGCGTTGGCGGCCGCATTGAACGCCGACAGTTGCGAGATCTACACCGACGTCACGGGTGTGTTCAGCGCTGATCCGCGCATCGTGCCCCAGGCCCGCAAACTGCAGCACATCAACTTCGACGAGATGCTCGAGATGGCCGGCGCCGGCAGCAAGGTGCTGGCGTTGCGTTCGGTCGAGTTCGCCCGCAACCACAACGTCCCCATCCAGGTTCGCTCCAGCTTCACGTGGGAGCCGGGCACCTGGGTCACCAGTCAGGAGCCTTCCATGGAAGATCCCATCATCTCCGGTGTCGTCACCGACGTGAGCGAGGCCAAGGTCACGGTGCGCAAGGTGCCCGACCGCCCGGGCGTGTCGGCGGGTCTATTCGAACCGCTGGCGCAAGCGAACGTGAACGTCGACATGATCGTGCAGAACACCTCGGCCGACGGTTTCACCGACATCAGTTTCACGGTGCCCAAGGCCGACATGAAGGTGGCGCAGTCGATCGTCGACGACATGGCCACCAAGATCGGCGCTGCCGGTGTGGTCAACGACGATTCCATCGCCAAGATCTCGTTGGTGGGCGCAGGAATGAAGACCAGCCCCGGCATCGCGGCCAAGATGTTCCGCACGTTGGCCGACAACGACGTGAACATCCAGATGATCTCCACTTCCACCATTCGCATCTCGGTGGTGGTGGCGGCCGCCGATCTGGAGCGCGCCGCGCGTTCGTTGCACACCGCGTTCGATCTCGACAGCGGACAGTCCTACAGCGCCCCGCTTCCCGAGCGGAAGTAATCCGTGTCCCGGCCGCGTCGACGCCAGCACGTGCCGTGGAACGCGGCTGGTCGTGCGGCCGAGGGTCGCGGTGACGGTGACAGCGTGGTGCGCGACACCGGCTGGGTGTTCAACAACGCCACCGGCAACCAGTTGACGTTGGCCGAGTTCGTGAACTCGGGCGAACAAGAGGTGGGCGCGTATCTGGAGTTCTTCGGCTTCGATCCGGCCGAGAACGCTCAGCGCAGCTTGGTGGAGATCGGTTCGGGCATCGGCCGCATGACGGCCGGTTTCACGCGACGCTTCAAGTCCGTGGTGGCCGCCGATCTGGACGCGGCGTTCCTCGAGCGTTGCCGCGAGACCGTGGCGCGATTCGGGGTGCCCGATCGTCTGTCCACGTCGCACGTGGCCGACGGTCGCACTCT
>JAURHL010000294.1 GCA_030833305.1 Acidimicrobiales bacterium
GTCGCTCGCGCCGCGGTGCACGAGTTGCGCGCCGACAGCGACGCCATCGTGGTGGGGGCCGGTACCGTGCGCGCCGACGATCCCGAACTGACCACCCGCCTGGTGGACGGACCGTCGCCGCGTCGCGTGGTGTTGGGCACCGCACCCGCCGACGCCCGCGTGCGTCCGTGTCTGGAGTGGACCGACTCGCCGGAGTCCCTGCTCGATCATCTCGGCGCCGAGGGCGTTCTGCAGGTGCTGGTCGAAGGTGGTGCCACCGTCGCCTCGTCGTTCCACGAGGCCGGACTGGTGGATCGCCACGTCATTCACCTCGCACCCGCGTTTCTCGGCGCGAGCGGCCGACCCATGTTCGCCGGACCCGGCGCGGCCACCATCGACGACATCCGTCGCGGTCGTCTGGTGTCCACCCGCGTTCTCGGCGACGACATCGAGATCGTCATCGATTCGCCTCACACCAACTTCCCCACCACCAAGGAGCCAGCATGAGCAGCGAATTTTCCTTCGCCCCGATCGAGGACGTCGTGGCGGCCATCGGCCGCGGCGAGATCGTGGTCATGGTCGACGACGAGGATCGCGAGAACGAAGGCGATCTCATCATGGCGGCGCAGTTCGCCACGCCCGAGAAGATCGCCTTCATCGTGCGCCACACGTCCGGTGTGGTGGTGGCGCCGCTCACCGGAGAACGCTGCGACGACCTGCGCCTGCCGTTGATGGTGGAACACAACACCGAGAGCCATCGCACGGCGTTCACGGTGTCGGTGGACCTGATTGAGGGCACCAGCACCGGCATCTCGGCCGCCGATCGCGCGGCCACGTTGTGCGCGTTGGCCGATCCCCAAACGGGTTTCGCCGCGTTCGCCCGACCCGGTCACATCTTCCCGTTGCGCGCCCGCGAGGGCGGCGTCTTGAAGCGCGCCGGCCACACCGAGGCCGCCGTGGACCTGGCGCGCATGGCCGGACTCGAGCCCGCCGGCATCATCTGCGAGATCGTCAACGAGGACGGCTCCATGTCTCGCCTGCCGCAGCTGATCGAGTTCAGCCGTCGACACGGGCTGTTGCTGTCGAGCATCGCCGAACTCATCAAGTACCGCCGTCGTCACGAGAAGTTGGTGACGCGCATCGGTCAGGCCCAGGTGCCCACCGATTGGGGCACGTTCACCTGCACCGCGTACCGCAGCCATCTCGACGACACCGAGCATCTGGCCTTCAGCATGGGAGACGTCGACGACGGAAACCCCTCGTTGGTGCGCGTGCACAGCGAATGCCTCACCGGTGACGTGTTCAGTAGTCGTCGTTGCGACTGTGGTCCGCAGTTGAACTCGGCCATGGCGCTCATCGCCGGCGAGGGTCGCGGTGTGGTGGTGTACCTTCGCGGCCACGAGGGTCGCGGTATCGGTATCGGTCACAAGATTCGCGCGTACTCGTTGCAAGACGGCGGCCTCGACACCGTGGACGCCAACACCGAACTCGGCTTGCCCGTCGACAGTCGCGAATACGGAATCGGCGCACAGATTCTGGCCGACCTCGGT
>JAURHL010000295.1 GCA_030833305.1 Acidimicrobiales bacterium
CGACGATTCGTCCGAGACCTCGGTGCCGTCCACCGAGGGTTCCACCTCCACCGAGGCTCCCGACACCACTGCGGCCGCTCCCGACACGTCGTCGGCTCCCGACCCGGCCGAACTGGCGAACACCTACGTCGAGTCCGGCCCGCATCCCGTCGGTGTCACCACACTCGAACTGGAAGCCGGCAACAAGGTCGAAATCTGGTACCCGGCGGTCGAGGGAACCACGGGCAACGAGTCCTACGACGTGCGCGACTTCGTGCCCGACGCCATTCGTGCTCTTCTCACCGCCGACGTTCCCGCCGTGTACGAATACGAAGCCGGTCGCGACGCCGCCATGGCCGACGGCACCTACCCCGTGGTCCTCTTCAGCCACGGCTACAGCGGCATTCGTCTGCAGAGCACCTTCCTCACCGCGCACCTCGCCAGTTGGGGCATGGTCGTGGTCTCCCCCGACCATTGGTCGCGCGACCTCTATCACGTTCTCAGCGCACCGGTCGGCGACCGGCAGTCCAGCATCGGCGAACTGCTCGCCTCACTCGATCTCATCAGCGACCAGAACACCACCATCGGTTCCATCTTCGAGGGTCGCGTCGACGACTCGCGCGTGGTGGCCGTCGGTCACTCGGCCGGTGGTGGCACCATCGTCGGCGCCGCCGCCGACGACCGCATCGACGGCTACGTGTCGCTCGCCTCGGGCGTGGGCATCTCCACCGAGAACACCACCACGGCCCCGTTGAACCTGCCGAACAAGCCGTCGTTCTTCATCGCCGGCGCCCTCGACGGCGTGATCTCGGCCCAGACCTCTACCAAGCCGTCGTTCGAGGCCGTGCCCGCTCCCAGCCGTCTGTGGATCATCGACGGCGTGGGCCACAACGGCTTCGACGACTTCTGCACCTTCGGCAACGGTTCGGGCATCATCGGCGTCGCCATGGCATCGGGCCTCGGACCCTTGCTCGAGGCTCAGCCACAGTTGAAGACCCTGGGCGAGGACGGCTGCGTTCCGCCGGCTCTCGACGTGAACCTCGGCTTCCCCATCATCAAGCACGCCGTCACGTCCCAGATCCGCTTCTGGTTCGGCGAGGACGCCGCGCCCGTCGGCATCGGACCCGAGGTGGCCGACCAATACGAACTGGCGGTGGAAATCGCCGTTCGCGACTGATCGCTGTTGGTGTCGGTCCCCCGATGTGGGACACTGACCACATGGGGAAATCGACGGTCATCAAGAACGGTCGCGTGGTCGACGGCACCGGATCGCCGGCGTTCGTCGCCGACGTGCGCATCGAGGACGGTCGCATCACGGCCATCGGCGACAACCTGACGGGTGACGACGTCGTCGACGCCACCGGTCGCGTGGTGGCGCCGGGCTTCATCGACATCCACACCCATTACGACGCCCAGGTGTTCTGGGATCCGGCCCTCACGCCGTCGTGCTACCACGGTGTCACCACGGTGGTGGCGGGCAACTGCGGCTTCACCATCGCCCCCACCCGCGCCG
>JAURHL010000296.1 GCA_030833305.1 Acidimicrobiales bacterium
GAATGTTCAACGACGCGCACAACGCGTTCCACTTCTCGCGATCCTCGGCGAGGTCGATGGACGACGGCGAGGTTCCCGCGATCAACTCGACGGGGATCTGACCCGACAGCTTCAACGGTGTCTGGCCGCCCAACGACACGATCACCTTCGGGGCGCGACCACCGGCGGCGGCGGTCTCGGCGGCAATGACGTTGAGCACGTCCTCCTTGGTGAGCGGCTCGAAGTAGAGACGATCGCTGGTGTCGTAGTCCGTCGACACCGTCTCGGGGTTGCAGTTCACCATCACCGTCTCGAAACCGGCGTCTCGCAAGGCGAACGACGCGTGCACGCAGCAGTAGTCGAACTCGATTCCCTGACCGATGCGATTCGGGCCCGACCCCAGGATGATGACGCGCTGACGATCCGACGGGCGAACCTCGTTCTCGTCCTCGTAGGTGGAATAGTGATACGGAGTCTCGGCGGCGAACTCGGCCGAGCACGTGTCCACGGTCTTGTACGTGGGGACGACCCCGGCGGCTTCTCGGGCCGCGCGAACTGCTGCTTCGTCGACGCTCCAGAGATGGGCCAACTGGGCGTCACTGAAGCCCAGCCGCTTCACCCGACGCCACGCCGCGCGCGACATCGAACCGGGTGTCTCGTCGGCCACGGCGGCGCGCTCTTCCATGATCATCGACATCTGGTCGAGGAACCACGGATCGACCCGACACGCGTCGTGGATGCGATCGATCGGTATGCCACGGCGCAACAGCTCGCCGATCTGGAAAATCCGCTCGGGCGTGGGGATGCCCACCGATGTCAGCAGTTCGTCGTCGGACACCGAGGCCAACTGGCCTTCGGCCGGATCACAGCCGAGTCCCGCACGACCCTGTTCCAGCGAACGCAGCGCCTTCTGCAGACTCTCGGGGAAGGTGCGCCCGATCGACATGACCTCGCCCACACTCTGCATCTGCGTGCCCAGAACTCCGCTGGTGCCGGGCAGCTTCTCGAAGGCCCAGCGCGGGATCTTGGTCACGACGTAGTCGATGGTGGGTTCGAAGCTGGCCGGAGTGGCGCGCGTGATGTCGTTGGGGATCTCGTCGAGCGTGTATCCGACCGCCAACTTCGCGGCGATCTTGGCGATCGGGAAGCCGGTGGCCTTGGAGGCCAGGGCACTGCTGCGCGAGACGCGCGGGTTCATCTCGATGACGATCCGGTCGCCGGTGTCGGGGCAGACGGCGAACTGGATGTTGCTGCCGCCCGTCTCCACGCCGATCTCGCGGATGATCGCGATGGCCTCGTCGCGGTCCAGGTCCCCCGCGCTGAGCAGGTGGCGGATCATCCCTCGACCACCACTTCGTCGATGCCGTCGACCTCGGCAAGCCGCACCCGCACCGCTTGCTCGCGGGAGGTGGGGATGTTTTTGCCGACATAATCCGCGCGGATCGGCAGTTCGCGGTGCCCACGGTCGACGAGGACCGCGAGTTGGACCGCGCGCGGGC
>JAURHL010000297.1 GCA_030833305.1 Acidimicrobiales bacterium
CTCGAGCGTTGCCGCGAAACCGTCGCACGCCACGGCGAAGTGGAGAAGTTGCGCACGGTGCACGTGGCCGACGGTCATTCGATTGCCATTCCTTCCGAGTCGGTCGACGCCGTGTTCTCGTACATCACCCTGCAGCACTGCGCGCACGACGATGCGCTGCGCCTCACGTCCGAGGCGATACGAGTGGTGAAACCGGGTGGCACCGTGATGCTGAACTACCGCACCTGGGTCCCCGCCGACGTCGTGTTGCAGCCGGCCGGTGCCTTGGTGCGGGCCATGTGGCGTATCCCCAAGGTGGGTGCCTGGTTGGCACGGCAACGATGGTCCACCCGCTTGGGGTGGCAGGCCAATCGCTTGGCCCCGCGCGTGGTGTTCGATCATCTGGCATCGTCCGGCGTGGCGCTCGACGATCCGGCGGTGTGGCTGAAGTCCGCCCGACGCATCAGTGGCCTCGACAACGTGCCCGTGCGTACGTTCATCGGTGTGGACCGCAGCCACTGGTGGCTAATTGCCCGTCGGGCTTCCTGAGCACGCCGTTAGCCTTCGCCCCATGCGTATCGGAGTAGTGGGTGCAACGGGACAAGTCGGCGGCGTCATGCGCACGCTGTTGGCCGAGCGGAACTTTCCCATCGAGGAGATTCGTTTCTTCGCCTCGGCTCGTTCGGCGGGAAGCACCCTGCCCTGGAAGGGTGGCTCCGTCACCGTGGAGGACGCCGAGTTGGCCGACCCCAGCGGTCTCGACATCGCGTTGTTCTCGTCGGGTGCGACCTCCAGTCGTGCGTTGGCGCCGCGTTTCGCCGCCGCCGGTGTGACCGTGATCGACAACTCGTCGGCGTGGCGCATGGATCCCGAGGTGCCGCTGGTGGTGAGCGAGGTGAACCCCGGCGAGATCCGCAACGCGACCAAGGGCATCATCGCCAATCCGAACTGCACCACCATGGCCGCCATGCCGGTGTTGAAGCCGCTGCACGACGAAGCCGGTTTGCAGCGACTGATCGTGAGCACGTACCAAGCGGTGTCGGGCGGCGGCTTGGCCGGTGTGGACGAACTGGATAAGCAGTCGCGCGAGGTCACCGACCGCGCCCGCGACCTGACCTATGACGGTGAGGCCGTCAGCTATCCGGCGCCCACCAAGTTCGCCAAGCACATCGCGTACAACGTGTTGCCGTACGCCGGCAAGTACGCCGACGACGATTCGTTCGAGACCGACGAGGAGCAGAAGCTGCGCAACGAGAGCCGCAAGATTCTGGCCATCCCGAATCTGCGCGTGTCGGGTACCTGCGTGCGCGTGCCCGTGTACACCGGACACTCGTTGAGCATCAACGCCGAGTTCGCCAAGCCCATCTCGGTGGCGCGCGCGACCGAGTTGCTGCAGGGCGCGCCCGGTGTGGTGGTGATGGAT
>JAURHL010000298.1 GCA_030833305.1 Acidimicrobiales bacterium
CGGTCGTCGGGTCGGGCAAGCCATCCTCTCCGCAATCCATGAGCAGCATGTAGCTGTCGGGGTTGTCGGTGAGTTCCACCCAGGTTCGCACCACCCACCCCTCTCCCTCTGGGTTGAAGCGGTTGTTGTCGTCTCGGTGCAGTGAGCGGATCGCTGTCTCGCGATCTTGAGGCTCCAGTTTGATCACCCGAACCCGACCGAAGTTGGCCCCCACCCCATCGACGTAGTCGCGAAGGGTCGGAGCGATGTCGGCGTTCGACGTCCAGAGCGCGTCTTTGTCGGTCTTGCCCTTGTCCCAGAAGCCCCGACAATCCAATTGTCCGTCGGCGGACGCGAGCGGTGCGAAGTTGGTGTCGCCACCGCTCTTCCAATCCATGTACTCGAGCGATTCCCACTCGTGGGACGGAACGTGCACCGGCATCGGTTTCAGCATCACGAATCCGGTCTCGGCCAACGCCCTCGAACGGGGGTGCGGAGTGTCGAGCGGGATCTTCACCGACCAATGCTCACTGTTGGGCCAGAACGGTGTCGTGCCGGTGCTCATGCCCGCAGTCTACGAATCGTCAGGGGGCGGGGGTGGTCGACGACGTGGTGGTCGTTGCCGCCGGCGCCGAGGTGGTGGTGACGACGCCACCGGAGGGGATGATCACCTTCTGCCCGGCCTGAATGGCGTCGGGATTCGCGAGTCCGTTGGCCGCCACGATGGCTTCCACGGTGACACCGAATTGCCCGGCGATGTACGACAGCGTGTCACCCTGCTGAATGGTGTACGTCTGCTCACCCATCACGACGGTCGTCGTGGTGACGGCCTCACCCGCGGGAATGGTCGGAGCGACGGTCGCCAGCGTGCCGAGCATGGGCAGCGAGTCGAGGCCCGACTCGTTGCCGTCGCCACAAGCGGACGCGAAAACGACGATCGGCAACGTCAGGACGGCGAAAAGACGCGTGTTCACGCCCCTCAGCGTAGGAGCACGTCCGGGTTTTGCCACGCGAATCGGCTCGTCAGGTGAGGCGATCGGTGACGTACATGGCCAGGGATTCCAGTTCCGTCTTGGCCGACATCGAGATGGGAGCGGCCGCGAGCGAGGCCACGGCCTCGTCGCGAAGACGCACGATCACCGACTCCAGCTCGTCCAGAGCCCCGCAATCGACGATGGCCTGCTGGACATCGGCCACCTGTGCGTCGGTCAGCTTCGCACGACCAACCGTCGACAGAATCGCGCGCTGCGAATCCGACGCTCGCTCCATGGCGATGGCCATCAATGGGGTCGGCTTGCCCTCACGTAAGTCGTCGCCCACCGGCTTTCCGGTGACGGCGGTTTCACCAAATGCTCCCATGACGTCGTCACGCATCTGAAAGGCGTCACCCAAGGGCAGACCGTAGGCACTC